>JAIEIQ010000099.1 GCA_029065305.1 Oscillospiraceae bacterium | reverse complement strand
GCGCTGGCCGCGATCTCAAGCTCCCCCAGCTCGATGCGGAAGCCCATGTGCTTGACCTGGGAGTCCGCCCGGCCCAGAAACAGCAGCTCCCCCCGGTCATTCCACGCCCCCAGATCCCCGGTCCGGTACATCCGCTCCGGCCAGGCCGTCTGGGTGGGGTTCCGGCAGAAGGCGGCGGCGGTGCGCTCCTCGTTCCGGTAGTACCCCAGGGCCAGACAGGTGCCGGTGACGCAGATCTCCCCGGTCCGCCCCGGCTCCGTCACAGGCTCGTCCCCGTCCAAAAGCAGAATCCCCGTGTTGCGGAAGGGCCGGCCAATGGGGATGGCCTCCGTGTCCGCGAAGGGGCGGTCAACCTCGTAGTAGGTGCAGTTGCAGGTGATCTCCGTGGGGCCGTAGAGGTTGACAAACCGGGCCCCCGGCAGGTGGGAAGCCCAGTCATTGAGCACCTTGCAGGGCAGCGCCTCCCCGGAGAACATCACCAGGCGCAGATGCTCCGGCACAAGCACGTCAAAGGTCCTCAGAGCGGAGAGGATCTTCATGGCCGACACGGACCAGATCACCGTGTTGACCGCCCGCTCCTCCATCCGCTCCACCAGCCGCTTGGGCATGGAGAAGAGGGGCTTCTCCAGAATCTCCACCGCGCCGCCGTTTTTTACCGCCAGGAAGATGTCCTTTACCGACACGTCAAAGTCGAAGGGCGCCTGGTTTCCGTAGATATTCTCCGGCCCCAGGCCGAAGGCGTCCGTAAACTGCTCCGCCATGTCGATAACGGAGCGGTGGCCCACCAGCACGCCCTTGGGCACGCCTGTGGAGCCGGAGGTAAACATACAGTAGAGGGGGTCCGTGTCCAGCCCCTCCTCCATGACGCGGTCCAGCAGAGCGCCGTCCGGCGCCTCCTCCGCCAGCTCTGCCAGGGAGACCGTCTCCGCCTCCGCGAAGGGCAGGGGCCGGGTGTCCTCCTGGGTGGTAACAACCAGCCTGGGGGTCATGGTCTCAAAGATGTCCCGCAGCCGCTGATCCGGCAGGGCGGGGTCAATGGGGACATAAAAATTCCCGCTGGCGGCAGCGGCCCAGAAGGCCGCAATACTACCCACATTTCTGCCGATGCAGACGAACACAGGCTCCCGCCGGGCTCCGCCCAGCCGCCGGGAAATGGCCGTTCCAGCCCTGCGGGCCGTGTCCCACAGCTGTCCGTAGGTCAGCCGGGCCTCCGCGTCGGCAAAGGCGGTCTTGTCCGGCCACCGGGCGGCGGTGTCCCGCAGGTAGGTCAAAACATTGTATATCATGCCGGGCCTCCCTATCCGTTGGTGGGCGTGTGGAAATGGCACATCCCGATCCCCAGGGCTCCCGGCCCGGTGTGGCAGCAGATGGAGAGCGCCAGGGGCGCGTGGACAATGGAGAGCCCCGGGAAGGCGGATGCGACCTCCTCCAGCCAGCTGTCCCGGACCTCGTCGGAGACATCGGAGTAGGAGACCATCAGCTGCATCTCCCCCCACCGGCAGAAGTCCCGGAAGAGGCCCTTTGCGTCGGTGAGCATGGCCTCCACCATCACCTTCCGGGCGGCCTTCATCCCCCGGACCTTCCGGAAGGGGACCAGCTTCTCCCCGGAGATCTGGAGCACCGGCTTGATCTGGAGCACCGTCCCCACCAGGGACTCCGCACCGGACAGCCGCCCGCCCTTCCGCAGGTATTCCAGCGTATCCACGGCGATATAGATGCCTGCGTAATAGGCGTCGGCCTCCAGGGCCTCCTTGATTTCCAGCGCCGTCCTGCCCTCCTGGGCCAGGCCCACCGCGTCATAGACGGACTGACGCTGGGTGACGGAGATGCGGTGGTTGTCCACCACCTGGACCCGCCCGTTGAACCCGCTGGCCAGGGCGGCGGCGGTGACGCAGGACCCGGAGAGGCCGCTGGACATGGGGATATAGACCACGCCGTCGTGGTCCAGCAGAAGGTTCTCCCAGGCGCGGATCAGACTGCCCGGCTCCACCTGGGAGGTGGAAACGGAGGCCCCGTTCCGGAGGAGCTGGAAGAACTGCTCTCGGGGCAGATCCACCCCCTCGTGGTAGGTCTCGCCGTTGACAAGGAAGGGCATCGCCGCCAGAGCAACGCCTATGCGCTCCGCCTCCTGGGCGGTGATGCCGCTGTTGCTGTCGGTCATAATCGCAGTCGTCATTTCAATCGCTCCTTGCGGGCGGCTGATCGCCGCCGCTCCAAATTCTTGTGTATTTGTAAGATTATAGCACCCTCCGCCCGCTTCGTCAAATCTTTTCCACGGATTTGGCGTGCGGAAAAGCCGCCCGCGTCTGCGGGCGGCTCTCCTGCCGCTTTTCCCGGCTGCTTTATGACACGAACGAGCTGCTGTTATACTG
>JAIEIQ010000098.1 GCA_029065305.1 Oscillospiraceae bacterium | reverse complement strand
CTGGAGCACACCCTGTTTTCCGCCCTGCTGCCCGCCCTCCGGGGGCGGGGCAGGGCGCTGCCGGAGCTGGTGCTCTGGGGCCGGGAGCACCGCTTCCGGGCCAGCGCCTCCCAGGTGGTGCTGCTGGGGGGCAGCGAGCTCCCCGGCGGGCGGGATCTGTGGAGCCGGATTGGGGAGGAGATCCTGCCCTATCTGGGGAGCAAGAGCGCATACTGGCTCAAGCTGTACATAGCCCGGGTGGGGGAGGAGGTCTCCTGCGAGGCGCGGCTCAACGGCTGGGCGGTGCCGGAGCTGACGGCGCTGCTGGCGGAGGCGGCCCGGGACTGGCCTGCGGATGGGCAGGTCCTGCGGAGCGCCAAGCAGTACGTGGTCTTTGTCCAGGAGGAGGGGACCCGGGTGCGGTGCCCCTATACCTGGGAGGACGCCTGGCTGCTGACGGGGGCGGCTATCCGGTTTTTTGAGAAGGGCGTGAAGTACGAGGCCCTGCCTAGGGCCCTGGGGGCGCTGACGGACGTGCCGTCCCTGGCGGAGGATGTGCTCTCTCTGCTGCCGGAGCACATGACCCACATGTTTCTGCCCCAGGTGAAGCTCAGCAGCACGGTTCTGCTCCAACGGGACGGGCGGGAGGCGGCGGTCCGCTTTACCCAGATGCGCGCCTGGGACCCGGTGTACCGGGCGGCAGTGAACCACCTGCGGCGGGACCGGCCGGACAAGGAGAAGCTGCTGCGGATTGTGGGCGGCAGCGCCATCAGCCACGCGGTGGGCCGGGCGCTGGAGGCCGGCACCGGGCCGGAGGAGCTGCTTCTGAGCCAGGCGTTTATGATCTCGGAGACCTATCAGCTGTGGTAGCAGAAAAACAGGTCCGGCGTGATCTTCACGCCGGACCTGTTTTTCTGTTCGCTTGACCGCTCCGCGGAAGCGGTATCCTTGCTTTCTATGTTAGACAGCACGGGTAACTTTACCGGAACGCAGACACCGGGTACAAACGTACACATGGCGAGGGGTACCATCGACAATCGCCTTCACGCGCTTGACATTGGGTTTCCACGCGCGGTTGGAACGCCGGTGGGAGTGGGAAACCTTGATCCCGAAGGTAACGCCCTTGTCACAGAACTGACACTTAGCCATCCGCTGCACCTCCTTGCTGTTTCTGAAATCATGGGCTCCTAAAGAAGCACTGCTAGATATGATAGCAGAGTTTGACACGAATTGCAAGTATAAATTTTGAAAAATACAAAAGTTTTTGTGCTCTTGTCAAGACCGCCCGTTTATACTATAATTATCCTGATAGACTGGCGGGCGGCGGCCCCGCCTGATGATACAAAACTTGGAAGAGCGGGAGGATTTTCCTATGATTGTGCAGGACGAGATGAAGGGCGGAGTGAAGCTGCCGGAATTGGTGGAGGCGCTGGGCCTGGCCGTGGTGAACAAGGGGGAGGACTACGAGGAGGCCCTGGTGGGCATCAAGGACGTGAACCGCCCGGGGCTCCAGCTGGTGGGCTTCTTCGACTACTTTGACGACCGGCGGCTCCAGGTCATCGGCATGGCGGAGACAAAGATGATGGAGAGCATGACCGCCGAGCAGCGCATGGAGAGCTTTACCAAGCTCTTTGCGTACAAGATCCCGGCCCTGGTGGTGTCCCGGGACCTGGATATCTACCCGGAGTGCCTGACCATGGCCCGGAAGTGCCAGCGGACCCTGCTCCACACGGCGGACACCACAGTGGATTTCACCACCAAGGTGATCGACTACCTCACGGAGAAGACGGCCCCCACCATCACCCGCCACGGGGGCCTGCTGGACATCTACGGCGAGGGCGTGCTTATCACCGGCGACAGCGGCGTGGGCAAGAGCGAGACGGCCATCGAGCTCATCAAGCGGGGCCACCGGCTGGTGGCCGACGACGCGGTGGACATCCGCCGGGTGTCCAACCAGCTCATCGGCAAGGCCCCCGAGCTTATCCGCCACTACATCGAGCTGCGGGGCATCGGCGTCATCGACGTGCAGCAGCTCTTCGGCATGAGCGCCGTCATGCTGGAGGCCCAGATCGATCTGGTGATCATGCTGGAGAAGTGGCGGGAGGACAAGTTCTATGACCGCTTCGGCCTGGACGAGGAGACGGTGAATATCCTGGGCATCGAGCTGCCGATTCTGACCATCCCGGTTCAGCCGGGGCGGAATCTGGCGGCCATCGTGGAGGTGGCGGCCATGAACAACCGCCACAAGAAGTACGGCTTCAACGCCGCCAAGAAGCTGGCCGAGGAGATCGAGCGCCACGTCCAGGGCGGCTGATAAAAGACGGAGGAGGAGATGGTATGTACTATCTTGGAATTGACATCGGCGGAACCAATCTGAAGGCCGGACTGGTGGACGAGAACTACCAGATCGCGGCGGTGAAGAAGGCGCCCCTGGTCTTCCAGTCCATGGAGGACATGGGGGAGACGCTGGCCCAGATGGCCATAGAGCTGGTGGAGGAAACCGGCGTGGGGCGGGAGCAGGTGGCCTCGGTGGGTATGGGCTTCCCCGGCCCGGTGGACGATAAAAAGGGCGTCGTCATCAAGACGGTGAACATCCCCATCCGCTTTATGCCCGTGGCCGAGATGTTTCACCAGCGGTGGGACATCCCCGTCCGTCTGGGCAACGACGCGGACTGCGCCGCCCTGGGGGAATACTACCACTATGAGGACAAGAACGTGGAGAGCCTGATCCTGGTGACGCTGGGCACCGGCATCGGCACGGGGATCATCCTCAACGGGAGGATCCACAGCGGCGTCAACGGCTGCGCCGGGGAGGGGGGCCACATCGTCATCGTCCACAACGGGGATCTGTGTACCTGCGGCCGCAGGGGCTGCTGGGAGCGCTACGCCTCCGCCAACGCCCTCATCCGTCAGACCCAGGCCGCTATGGACGCCAACAGCGCCTCGGGCATGTGGGAGCTGGTGGAGGGCGTGCGCAGCCGGGTGGACGGGCGCACCGCCTTTGAGGCCATGCGGGCCGGGGACGCCTCCGCCAAGGCGGTGGTGGACCAGTACCTGCGGTATCTGGCGGACGGTCTGGCCAACTTCGTCAACATCTTCCAGCCGGAGGTCATCTGTCTGGGCGGCGGCGTCAGCCACGAGCGGGACGAGGATCTGCTCCTGCCCCTCCAGGGGATGGTGGAGGAGATGTGCTTCGGCCGGGAGGCGGACCGCCACACCAAGATCGCCAAGGCCAAGCTGGGCAACGACGCCGGCATTATCGGCGCGGCGCTGCTGGGGCTGGGGCGGTAATTCATTTGGCAAGGAGAGATCCATATGACCTGGTACGATGATTTTGACGCTGCGGCCCGGGAGCGCTTTTCTGATATGGAGGTCCTGTCCGCCGAGCCCATGGCCCGCCAT
>JAIEIQ010000097.1 GCA_029065305.1 Oscillospiraceae bacterium | reverse complement strand
GTGGAGAAGTCGTCGAAGCCCGTGGGCATCTCGATCTCCGTCCCGTCGGAGAGCACCAGGGTCACGTCCACCGTATTCCCCCGGCTGTGGCTGGAGCAGCCCTTGTTGGGATTGGCTACGTACACCGGGTCCGGGCAGACCTCCCAGAGGGCGAATTGGGCGGAGACGGGCCGGCAGGCGTCCCAGATTTTCAGGCTGTACCCCTGCTCCAGCAGCGCAGCCTGGACCCGGTCCAGCTTTTTCACTGTGCCGTAGCGGAGGCGGGCGTCTGTAAAGTCGTAGATCACCTGGCCGGTGAAATTGTCCTCGGTGGCGTATTTCAGCTCCACGAAAATGCTGGGAATGTAGTCCGTTACCGCTACCAGCGCCTCATCGGCGGGCTCCTCAGGCTCCGGAGCGGGTTCCGGCTCAGGCTTCGGAACGGGCACAGGCGCGGGCTTTGCCCGCAGCACCGGTATAGGATCAGGGACCTCCACCGGTGCCGCAGAGGGCTCCTCCGGCTGGGGCGGGGCGTCCGGCTTCTGGGCGCACCCTCCGGCGGTCAGAAGCATCACTGCCAAAGCCGCCGCCAGAAACACCCTCTTTTCTCTTCTCATCGCTCCATCCTCCTCCGTAATTTTCTTCCGCTCTATTGTAGCGGAAACCGGCAAAATGCGCAAGATCAGAAATCACAGTTGAATTCAGCCGCCGGACCAGCTATAATAATCCCAACAGCAGTCCCACAGAAATGAAAAACAGGAGTGAGAGATATGTTTTGTACCAAATGCGGGAAGGAGTTCCGTGAGGGAGCTTCCTTCTGCACCGGCTGCGGCGCGCCCCGCCCCAAGCTGGAGGGCCCTGCCCCCACAGCGGAGCCGAAGGCTGAGCCCCCGATCCCGGAAACACCTCCGATCCCGGAGCCCATTCCCTTTACCTCCGACGAGCCGGAGACGGTCCCCGATCATGAGCCGGAAATAATTCCGGATCCGGAGCCTGACATCCAGGAGATCCCCAGGGAACAGACTCCGGCGGTTATTCTACAGCCTACCGCGCCAGTCGTCCAGCCAGCACCGCCGCCTCCGCCGCCTATCGACCTGGAGCCCTCCGCGCCGCCCCAGAAGAAAAAAGGAAAAGGCGGGCTCATCGCCCTCCTGCTGATTCTTCTGCTGCTGATTGGCGGGGCGGTGTTTGTGGTGCTGTGCCAGATGGGGCTGCTCCCTGTGGAGCTGCCCTTCGAGATCCCCTTCTTCTCCGGCGGAGACGACTCCGGAGAGACGGATGATCCCTATCCGGATACGGTTGATCCGGAGGAGCTCATCGCCAATCCCCAAGACTTCGACGGCCAGCGCGTCGGCGTCAACGCCGAGGTGGACAGGGTGGACGGCACTGTCCTTACGGCCCTTATCTCCTCCGGGAAGGAGGAGCTGGAAACTGCTCTGACCTTCGGCCAGGAGGATATCACCACCTTCGCCGCCGGAGATGAAATCTACATCGACGGCACCTTCCACGCCGGGGAGACATACAGCTTTTCCCCCGCCATCGTCACCCTGACCGGCGGAAAGAACGAGGGAACCTTCAAGCGCACCGCCGCCGGACAGAGCACGCCGGAGGAGGAGCCCTCCGCTGGGGGACAGACCTCGGGAGATCAGCACGCCAGCGCGCCATGGAACGCGGTGGCCGACTACACCCCCTACCAGGGGTATTTCACCAGCGTGTTCAGCGCGGACAGCTTTGAGGCCAACGGCGGTCCGGTGGTCGTTCTGAGCATGGAGCGGAGCTCCCTGCTCTACGAGATCTACAACTACGCCGCCGACGGAACCCGGGCTATGCTCACCGGCGCGGCCCCCATGGATGGGTCCACAGAGATCAGCTTCTACGGCGATGACGGCTGCGAGAACACGGTCTCCGGCACCCTGTATCTGCTGGAGAACGGCGGTGTGGCCGTGGAGTCCCAGGTGGTGGACGCCGGGACCACCGGCTGGGCCCTCCGGATGCCCTATACCGAGATGCCCGCCTGCGCCTTCTCCGACTACTTTACCGAGGTCCAGCCCCCCTACAATCAGCAGGAGCTGCGGGTCACAACCAACGGGCCCTACGCCACCGTAGCCCTCTACAACTGGAAGGACGGGGACTGGGTGGAAACTATGAGCTTCCAGGCCACCATCGGCGCCAACGGCACCTCCTTCTCCAAGCAGGAGGGGGATAAGTGCACCCCCGCCGGGACCTACGACATCCTCTTCGCCTTCAGCACGCTGGATATTTTCTCCGGCATCCCCTACGAGCGCATCGAGGAGGGCGACGTGTGGGTCACGGACACAAGCTCCATCTTCTATAACACCCTCCAGAGCAGCAGAAACCCGGATAAGGACTGGAGCGAGGCGGAAAACCTCTACGACAAGTTCACCAGCGGCCGGTCCACCGCCTGCATCTACTTCGCCTTCAACGGCGACGGCATGAGCCCCTACGGCGCGGTCGCGGGCGGCGGGTCTGACCTGTTCCTGGACGGCATCGGCGCGAACGGAAATCTGACCACCGGCTACGGCGACATCAAGACCGACGGCCAGAACGTTCTGGATCTGCTCCGGGAGCTCAACGGCAACAAGCATCCGGTCATTGTCATCGACAACTGAGCGGCGGATGGAGAACATACCAATGAGACGGGCGCTGGCGCTGCTTCTCCTGCTGCTCCTGGTCCCGGCGGGGTGCCGGGGCCGGGAGACGGCGGAGGAGCTCCCGCCGCCGCCCCCTGTGGAGGAGCCGTCGCCGCCGGTTAAGAGCCCCCTTATTCCCAAGCTCCCGCTCCAGCCGTCCGCCGCGCCGGAGCCCGATCCAACGCCGGAGGAGCCGGACACAATGGCGCTGCTCCTGGAGGAATCGGGCTGGACGGCGGAGAACATCCCCGGCGATCAGCTGATCATCGTCCAGGCCAGCGGGAACGAGGCGCAGCTCTGGGCCTACGGCCAGGGGGAGGGCGGAGGCTGGGAGCCCTTTTTAGAGGAAATCAGCGGTCACGTGGGCAAGAACGGCGTCACGTCCGCGAAAACCGAGGGCGACCGCTGCACCCCCGCCGGGCTTTACGGACTGTCTTTAGCCTTCGGCGTGGAGGCGGACCCGGGAGCCCTTCTCCCCTACCGGCAGGTGTCGGCGGAGAGCTACTGGGTGGACGATCCCGCCTCCCAGTTTTACAACCAGTGGGTAGAGGGAACGGCGGAGCAGGACTGGTCCAGCGCCGAGCATCTGGCGGATTATCCGGAGCAGTACGCCTACGCGGCGCTGATTGACTACAACACGGACCCGGTGACCGCCGGCGCGGGGTCGGCCATTTTCCTCCACTGCGGCAGCAGGGCCACGGCGGGGTGCGTGTCCATTCCCCGGGAAACGATGGTGGAGCTGCTGCTGTGGCTGGACCCGGCGGCAGATCCGGCAATTCTGATTTTTTAGACTTTTCGGTCAGGAGGGACCTATGTCCGATTCCCATACGCTGCGGGTGATTGCCCGGATTCACAGCGACTTTCAGGAGAAGTTCGGCATCCCCCGGCAGAGCGGCCTGGTAGAGGAGCTCCAGGCCAGGGTGGTCTTTGAGCCGCCCTACCGAAATCCGGATGCCCTGCGGGGGCTGGAGGAGTTCTCCCATATCTGGCTCATCTGGCAGTTTTCCCGGGCGGCGCGGGAGGGCTTTTCCCCCACCGTCCGGCCCCCCAGGCTGGGGGGAAACCAGCGGCTCGGGGTGTTCGCCACCCGGTCGCCCTTCCGGCCCAACCCCATCGGGCTCTCCCTGGTCC
>JAIEIQ010000096.1 GCA_029065305.1 Oscillospiraceae bacterium | reverse complement strand
CTATCTGCGGAGTACACAAAACAGGCGGGCCCGGGATTTGAACCCCGGCCCGCCTGTTTTGTGTACTCCGCAGATAGTTCCGGGGACGGGGCGGGGAAATCCGTCAAAAGTGCCCATTGACGGAGCGGCAATTTTAGCGTAAACTAACCACAATCAAACCACATACAAAGGCAGCGAAGAGAAGAGTAGGCAGTGAGGGACACCGCAGAGAGCCCGGAGGGTGGAAACGGGCGTGAAGGGCACTGCTGAACATGGTCTTGGAGCCGCGCACCGACTATGGAGTTCCATACAGGCCGCGACGGGGGCGCCCGTTACAGCGCAGGGGTATGCTGGTACCCTCAGAGGCCCGCGCCGTGAGGCGGGGGTGAAGCAAGGTGGTAACACGGTGTTTTGCGCCGTCCTTGATGAGTCAATCATTGAGGACGGCTTTTTTTCGCGAAAACCGGGAGGGGAGAGTTTATGGAGCCAATTATACAGCTCAAGCATCTGACCAAGCGCTTCGGCGGCGGGGAGGACGAGGTCCGGGCCCTGGAGGATGTGAGCATCGCGATTCAGCCGGGGGAGATCTTCGGCGTCATCGGCCTGAGCGGCGCGGGGAAGAGCACCCTGGTGCGGTGCGTCAACCTGCTGGAGCGGCCCACCGAGGGGGAGGTGATCGTCGATGGACAGGACATGACCCGCCTCTCCGACCGGGAGCTGCGGGAGGCCCGGAAGTCCATCGGCATGATCTTCCAGAGCTTCAACCTGCTCATGCAGCGCACGGCCCTGGACAACATCTGCTTCCCCCTGGAGCTGGTCAAGGTCCCCCGGCGGGAGGCCGAGGCGAGGGCCCGGGAGCTGCTGGAGATTGTGGATCTGGCGGGCAAGGCCAACGCCTACCCCGCCCAGCTCTCCGGCGGTCAGAAGCAGCGGGTGGCTATCGCCCGCACCTTGGCCAACAACCCCAAGGTGCTCCTGTGCGACGAGGCCACCAGCGCCCTGGACCCCAAGACTACCAGGGATATCCTCCGGCTGATCCAGGATATCAACAAGCGGCTGGGCATCACGGTGGTGGTCATCACCCACGAGATGAAGGTCATCGAGGAGATCTGCTCCCGTGTGGCAATTCTGGACCACGGCCATCTGGCGGAGACGGGGACGGTGGAGGAGGTATTCGCCAACCCCAAGAGCGAGGCCGGCCGACGGCTGGTGTACCCCGACGGCGTGCCCCTGGAGGTCTACAGCGCCGCGGCGGACAAGGCAAGGGTGGTTCGGGTGGCCTTCAACGGCGGCACCTCCTACCAGCCCCTCATTGCCACCCTGGCGATTGAGTGCGGGGTGAAGGCCAACATCCTGGGGGCGGACACGAGAAATATCGACGGCCGGGCCTTCGGGACCATGCTCCTGGGCCTGCCGGAGGACGGGGCGGAGAAGGCTCTGGCCTACATCCGCGCCCAGCGGGATATCACGGTGGAGGAGGTGCCCGACTACCATGGCTGAGTTTTTTCAGAACATCTTTGACGAGAATACCCTCCGCTTTTTCGCGGAGGCCCCCTTCGCCGTCTGGGAGACGCTGTACTCCACGGCCATTGCCACGCTGCTGGCCTACGCCATCGGCCTGCCCCTGGGGGTGCTGCTGGTGGCCGGGGAGAACGGGCGGATTGTCAAGGTTCCCTCCGCTGTTATGGCGGCTCTGAATACGGTTGTCAACCTGCTGCGGTCCGTGCCGTTTCTGATTCTGATGGTTATCGTCATTCCCCTGTCCCGGGTGCTGCTGGGCACCAGCGTGGGGACGCCGGCCAGTATCGTGCCCCTGGTGGTAGCCGCCGCGCCCTTTGTGGCCCGGATTGTGGAGGGCTCCCTCCGGGAGCTGGACCCCGGCGTGCTGGAGGCGGCACAGGCCATGGGCTGTACCCCCTGGCAGATTGTCACCAAGGTGATGCTGCCGGAGTGCCGCCCCTCCCTGCTCAACGGCCTGACCACCTCCACCATCACCATCCTCAGCTACGGGGCCATGGCCGGGGCCATCGGCGCGGGCGGCCTGGGCTCCATGGCGCTGATGAAGGGGTATCAGCGAAAGATGCAGGCCATGCTCTGGGGCTCTGTGGTTCTGCTGGTGATTCTGGTGCAGATCATTCAATCCATCGGTACCGCCCTGTCTGTGAGAACGGACCGGCGTATCAATACCAATCAAGGCAAAAAAAGGAGAAATCAGTTATGAAAAGAAGAAGTTTTGCTCTGACGTTGGCTCTGGCCCTGCTCCTCCTCCTGACCGCCTGCGGCGGCAAGGAGGACAAGACCACCATCAAGATCGGCGCGACCCCCGCTCCCCACGAGGAGATCCTGGAGATCATCAAGGACGACTTAGCCAGCGAGGGCTACACCCTGGAGATCGTGGAGTACAACGACTACATCCAGCCCAACAACTCCGTGGAGGACGGCTCCCTGGACGCCAACTACTTCCAGCACATCACCTACATGAACGAGTTCAACGAGAGCAGCGGCACCCATCTGGTGAACGCCGCCGGCATCCACTATGAGCCCATCGGCCTGTACGCCGGCAAGTGCGGCTCTCTGGCGGAGCTCCAGGACGGGGCCCAGATCGCGGTGCCCAACGACGCCACCAACGAGGCCCGGGCCCTGCTGCTGCTGGAGCAGGAGGGGCTTGTCAAACTCACCGACGGTATCGGTCTGAAGGCCACCAAGAGCGATATCACGGAGAACCCCCACAACTATGAGATCGTGGAGCTGGAGGCCAGCCAGCTGCCCGCCCGCCTTCAGGATGTGGATGTGGCGGTCATCAACGGCAACTACGCCATTGACGCCGGGCTGAAGGTATCCGATGCCCTAGCTGTGGAGGCTGCTGATGGCGCCGCCGCCGAGGCGTATGTGAACGTGATCGCTGTTAAGGAGGGCAATGAGAACAGCGCGGCCATTCAGGCCCTCATCAAGGCCCTTAAGAGCGACAAGGTGCGCACCTTTATTGAGGAGACCTACGACGGCGCCGTGGTGCCGCTGTTCTAAGAAAAAACCGCCGACACAGGCGCCGCCGCTCCGGTTCAAGCCGGAGCGGCGGCGCTTTTTCAGCTCTCCATATGCTTGCCGAGAAAAGCGGCAATGGTCTGGGCCAGCTTGTACTCTGTCTCGCCTGTGACAATGGGCTCACCGTCCTCCACAAAGAGCACCAGTCCCAGCACATCCCCCTCAGAGATCACCGGCGCGGCCACGGCAGTGCAGAACTTGTCGCTGGCGTCGGTGACAAAGATGCGGCGCTCGTCCCCGGCGTGCTGGTAGATCTTGCGGTCCTCCATAATCTGCTCCAGCTGGGGACTGATGCGCTTGCCCATCAGCTCCCGCTTGCCGCCGCCAGCCACGGCGATGACCGTATCCCGGTCGGTGACGGCGGTGATGGCCCCGCAGCTCTTGGACAGCGTCTCGCAGAACTGGGCGGCGAAGTCGTCAAGGCCCCCCATCAGAGAGTATTTCTTGAAGATGACCTCCCCGTCCCGGCTCGTGTAAATCTCCAGGGGGTCGCCCTCCCGGATACGCATCGTGCGCCGGATCTCCTTCGGGATGACCACCCGTCCCAGGTCGTCCCATTGTGTCAAGTAGGTGCAAAAATTTTTCTTATGCCTCGCAATCCCTTGTGTCTCAACGCTTTTAGGATTTATACCATCGGATTGGAACTTAAAAAACATAGGAGGGGGTTACGTTATTTTAAGGCAAAAACGATATTTCGGGCTCCAGGCCACATAAGCTGCTCTGAAATTCATGCACTATGCAGTCACTGTGGAATCTTGAAACTTCCAAACGATTTCAATGTCGTTAGGGCCATAGACAAGTATGCGTTCAATGGCATCGTAAAGGTGGTCTCGAAGCTGCTCTTCCGTCAATTCTGCCATGCGGCCCATTGACCGCTGTTTTTCATCAGCCGCTTCTGCCTCCTGCTTGCTGGCCTCACACTGCTTTTTACATTCTTCCAGTTGTTCCTTCAATATGTTCTGCTGCAAGGTCAACTTGTCACGGCTGGAGAGAAACGTTTCATCTGTAATCCTGCCCTCCCGGTACGCTTGATATTGTTCAAATTTTTCACGTTTGCAGGCATCATACTGTATTTGAAGCGTTGCACATTGACTTTGCAAGCTATCACCTTTGCTCTGAACGGTAGATTTGCCACCAGTGCTTTCGATCTGAACT
>JAIEIQ010000095.1 GCA_029065305.1 Oscillospiraceae bacterium | reverse complement strand
ACCATTGTCAACGAATATGACGGCCCTGTGCCCCTGTTCCACTTCGACATGTACCGCCTGGGCGGGCCGGAGGAGCTCTTCGACATCGGCTGGGACGACTATCTGGACCGGGGGGGCGTGTGCGCCGTGGAGTGGAGCGAGCGGATCTCCGAGGCTCTGCCGGAGGGGACCGTCACCGTGTCCATTGCCCGCCATGAGGAGAACGAGGACTGGCGGCGGATTACGATTGAGGGGGTGGAGCTGCCGTGAAGCTTTTGGCTCTGGAGAGCAGCGCCAAGGCGGCGTCCTGCGCCGTGCTGGCGGACGGGGCGCTTGCGGCCTCCGCCTGGCAGGCCACGGGGCTGACACACAGCCGGACGCTGCTGCCCATGGTGGAGGACATGCTGAAAAACAGCGGCCTGACCCTGGCGGAGCTGGACGCGCTGGCGGTGGCGGCGGGGCCCGGATCCTTTACGGGACTGCGCATCGGCGTGTCGGCGGTAAAGGGGCTGGCCTGGGCGGCGGAGAAGCCCTGTATTCCGGTGTCCACCCTGGAGGCGATGGCATGGCCCCTGGCCCATCTGGAGGGGCTCATCGTCTGCGCCATGGACGCCCGGCGGCAGCAGATCTACAACGCTGTCTTCCGGGCCCGGTACGGCGTTCTGGAGCGGCTGCGGCCTGACCGTGCGGTGTCCCTGGAGGAGGCCGCAGCCGATCTGGCGGAGCTGGAGGGCCCCCTGACCATTGTGGGGGACGGCGCTCCGCTGTGCTTTGAGGATTTTTCCGGCAGGGGAATCGCCTGCCGGCTGGCTCCCGTCCATCTGCGGATGCAGAGCGCCGTGGGGGTGGCCCTGGCGGCGGAGCGGCTGTGGCCGGAGGGTGCGGCGGATGCGCAGAGCTTACAGCCGGTATACCTGCGCCTGAGTCAGGCGGAGCGGGAGCGGCTGGCCCGGGAGAGCGCAAACCCATAGGATACCGGCGGAGGCCGGAAGAAGGGAGAGTATACAATGAATACGGACAAGCTTCACGTGATCGATCACCCCCTGGTGGCCCACAAGCTCACCATCCTCCGGGACAAGGAGACGGCTACCAAGGACTTCCGGGAGTTGGTCAGCGAGATCGGAATGCTGCTGACCTACGAGGCCACCCGGGACCTGCCTCTGACGGAAAAGGAGGTAGAGACGCCCATCTGCACGACTATGGCGCCCACCCTCAAGGGGAAGAAGTTCGCCGTGGTGCCCATCCTCCGGGCGGGGCTGGGGCTGGTGGACGGTGTTCTGCGGATGGTGCCCTCCGCCCGGGTGGGGCATATCGGCCTGTACCGGAACGAGGAGACGCTGGAGCCGGTGAAATACTTCTGCAAAATGCCCAAGGATATCGCCGAGCGGGATGTCCTCATTGTGGACCCCATGCTGGCCACCGGAGGCTCCGCTGCGGCGGCTATCGGCTTTATGAAGGAGTACGGCTGCACCAATATCAAGCTGATGGTTCTCCTGGCCGCGCCGGAGGGGGTGGAGCGGGTCCAGCAGGAGCACCCGGATGTGGAAATTTTCTGCGGGTCCCTGGACAGCCATCTCAATGAGAACGGATACATTGTGCCGGGCCTGGGCGACGCCGGGGACCGGATTTTCGGAACGAAATAGACAGTAAAAATTTCTGAAGGATTTTATAGAATCGGAACGCACAGCTCACACAGGTGTCTGTCCACAAGACTTTTGATATACCGCTCCATGACAGGTCTCGCAGGGTCCGGCATATAGCCCCTGCGCCCCAATTCATCGCGGTATTTCAGCCATGCTTGGGCAATGCTGCCGGCGGTATGTTCTATTTGGAAAATCAGGTATTTGCCGCCGGCAGTTTCTCGGGTGTTGATGCTGCCGCAGTTTTTCGGCTGGACAGGAAAAGCTGGCGTACAGACGTCGTACCGGCACAGCCCCGGCGGAGTCGTATCGGGGTCATCCAGGGGAACAGCTAATACAGTGGTATTGCTGCCGGTTTTTCCGTTGACGGCCAGCCAGCGCTTGAATTGCGCCATCAGCGCGTAGTTTTCAGCTCCGTAGGGCCCGGTCCTCCGCATATAGAGGACGCCGGACGAGGGGATCATTTCCTCGTAAGCTGCGGTATAAAAGCACATTGTGTCAATCCTCCCTTCTGTTTTATGGACAGTATAAGGGAGGATAACCCCAATTAAAATGATTTTCAAGAGTTTTTTCAAAAAAGTGGAGCGGCGGGGTCAAAGCCCTGCCGCTCCACCTTATACTGCTTTTTACCGCAGAACCGCGCCCAGCTCCCGCTCCAGGGCCTCCAGGATGGTCTTGATCTCCTCGTCGGCCTCGGCGGCGGTGATGCTCCGGTCGTCCGCCCGGAGAGTCAGGTTGAAGGCCACGCTCTTCTTCCCCTCGCCGATGTTCTTCCCCCGGTAGATGTCGAACAGGGCCGCGTCCCGCAGCAGCTTCCCGCCGGCCCGGCGGATGCAGTCCGTCAGCGCGCCCACAGTGACCTCCTCCCGGCAGACCACCGCGATGTCCCGGTTTGCCGCCGGGAACCGGGGCAGGGGTGCGTACTCCGCGCCGGGGCCCTGCGCCGCCAGCATGGCCTCAAAGCTCAGCTCCGCGCAGTAGATCGCCTCCTCCACGCCGTAGTTCGCCGCCACAGCGGGGTGGATCTGCCCGATGACGCCGATGTGCTGCTCCCCGGCCCGGATGCCGGCGCAGCGGCCCGGGTGGTAGGAGGGGTCGTCGGTGCAGGGGTAGAAGACCACAGCCTCTGTCCGCAGCGCCCCAAGCAGGGCCTCCACCGCGCCCTTCATGGTGAAAAAGTCCATATCCTCCCCGTAGGCGCCCAGGGTGAGGAACTTGGGCTCCACCGCCAGACCGTCCTTCCCGCCGGGGAGATAGACCTTCCCCAGCTCGTAGAGCCGGACGGACCGGTTGCGGTTGTTGCAGTTGCGGGCCAGCACCTCCAGCATGGAGGGCAGGGCCGTGGTGCGCATGATGGAGGTGTCCTCCCCCAGGGGGTTGAGGATGCGCATGGATCTGCGCATGGGCTCGTTGGGGGCCCAGCCGATCTTGTCGTAGGCCGTGGGGGAGATGAAGGAGTAGGTGATGATCTCGCTGTAGCCGCAGGTCCGGCAAACCTCTCCCAAGCGGCGCTCCGCCTGCTGGGCGGGAGTGTAGCCGCCCAGGGTGGTCTGGCCCCGCATGAGGGTGGAGGGGATGTTGTTGTAGCCGTAGAACCGGGCCACCTCCTCCGCCAGATCGGCCATCTCCTTTACATCCCCGCGCCAGGAGGGCACCTGGATCATGCCCCGCTCCGCTGTGGTCTCAAAGCCCAGCCGCTGCAGGTAGGTATACATCACATTTTCCGCCACATTGGTGCCCAGCAGGGCGTTGATCTTGTCCGGCTCCACCTTGAGGACGGTGGGCTGAGGCACATAGTTGAGGACATCAATGACCCCGTCGAGCACCTCGCCGGCCCCCAGCAGCTCCACCAACTCGCAGGCCCGGTTGACAGCGGGGAGGGTGTTGAGGATGTCCAGGCCCTTTTCAAACTTGGCGCTGGCCTCGGTGCGCATCCCCAGGGCCAGAGCCGCCTTGCGGATGCAGGTGCCGTCGAAGTTGGCGGACTCGAAGACCACGTCCACGGTGTCGTCCACGATCTCACTGTTCTCGCCGCCCATGATGCCCGCCAGGCCCACGGCCCGGGTGTCATCGGCGATGACCAGCATATTGCCGGTGAGCTTCCGGATGTTCCCATCCAGGGTAGTCAGCTCCTCGCCCTCCTGAGCCCGGCGGACGATAATCTTCCCGCCCTTTACATACCGGTAGTCAAAGGCGTGCATGGGCTGGCCGTACTCCAGCATGACATAGTTGGTGATGTCCACGATATTGTTGATAGGCCGCACGCCCATGCTCCGCAGGCGCTCCCGCATCCACTTGGGGGAGGGAGCGATCTTCACGTTCCGGACCATCCGGGCGGTGTACCGGGGGCAGAGCTCCGGGTCCGGCGTCTCCACATCCAGCAGCTCGGTCAGC
>JAIEIQ010000094.1 GCA_029065305.1 Oscillospiraceae bacterium | reverse complement strand
CCATTGAGAAGATCAGCGGCTTCTCCGTCACCCACGGCCACGCGGTAGCCATTGGTATGGTGCTGGCCTGCCGGGCGGCGGAGCGGCTGGGGTACAGCCCCGCCGGAACCCTGGCGCAGGTGATCGCGGCCAACGAGAAGTACCAGCTGCCCACGGACTGCCCCTACACCGCCGGGGAGATCTACGACGCTGCCACCGGCGACAAGAAGCGGGACGGCGGCAGTATTGACGTGGTGGTGCTGGAGCGTATCGGGCAGGCCCGGACCGTCCGGCTGGATTTGGAGGGCCTGCGGACCTTTGTGGAGGCGGCGCTATGAATCTGACCATCACGCCCGCAAGGCTCGCGGGGACCGTCACCCCGCCCCCCAGCAAATCCCAGGCCCACCGCCTGCTCCTCTGCGCGGCTCTGGCGGAGGGGGAGAGCCGGATCGAGAATCTGGCGGACTCCCAGGACATCCAGGCCACCCGGCGGTGTATGGCGGAGCTGAAAACAGAACGCAATTCCCTCCCCTGTTTCGACTGCGGGGAATCGGGCTCCACCCTGCGCTTTCTCATCCCCATCGCTTTGGCTCTCCGGGGCGGCGGGGTGTTCACCGGGCACGGGCGGCTTATGGAGCGGCCGCAGAAGCCCTACCTGGACCTCTTCGACGAGAAGGGCATCCGGTACAGGCAGGAGGACGGCGTCCTGACCGTCCAGGGGAAGCTGCCCCCCGGCGTCTACCGCCTGCCGGGGAACGTATCCAGCCAGTTCGTCACCGGCCTGCTCTACGCCCTGCCCCTGCTGGAGGGGGATTCGGAGCTTGTACTCACCACCCCTCTGGAGAGCCGCGGGTACGTGGACATGACCCTGGAGGCCCTGGCCCGCTTCGGCATCCACGGCACCGAGCGGGAAAACGGCTTCCTGATCCCCGGCGGACAGAGATACCGCCCCGCCCAGGTTTCCGTGGAGGCCGACTGGTCCCAGGCCGCCTTCTGGCTGGCCGCCGCCGCTCTTGGAAACCCCGTACAGCCGGTGGGCCTGGAGGAGGACTCCTCCCAGGGGGACCGGGTGATCGGGGACTACTACGTCCCCATGTGCCGCCCGGGGGATGTGGACATCGACCTCTCCCAGTGTCCGGATTTGGCCCCGCCTCTGGCGGTGATGGCGGCAGTGCGCTGCGGGACCACCCGGCTGGTGAACGCCGGGCGGCTGCGCCTCAAGGAGAGCGACCGCCTCGCCTCCATCACACAGGTGCTCCGCGCCCTGGGGGCAGATGTGGAGGAGGGGCCGGACTTCCTCAGGATTCAGGGCCGGGATGCTCTGGCGGGGGGCTGTACGGTGGACTGCTGCAATGACCACCGGATTGCCATGATGGCCGCTGTGGCCGCCGCCCGGTGCAAAAGCCCGGTGACGCTCACCGGCGCGGAGTGTGTGGCGAAATCCTACCCCGATTTTTGGGTACACTACCGCATGTTAGGAGGGGTTATTCATGAACACACTGGGAAATAAACTGAAAGTCACCGTCTTTGGACAGTCCCACGCCCCGGCCATCGGCTGCGTGGTGGACGGCCTGCCGGCGGGGTTCGCGCCGGATATGGAGCGCCTGTCCGCCTTCATGGCCCGCCGCGCCCCGGGGCAGAACGCATGGTCCACCAACCGGAAGGAGAACGATATCCCGGAGATTCTCTCCGGCCTGGTGGAGGGCAGGACCTGCGGCGCGCCGGTGGCGGCGGTCATCCGCAACAGCGACCAGCACAGCCGGGACTACAGCGGCCTCCAGCGCACCCCCCGGCCCTCCCACGCCGATTATACCGCTGTTATCAAATATGGCGGCAATTACGATATTCGCGGCGGCGGGCAGTTCTCCGGGCGGCTGACGGCCCCTCTGTGCTTCGCAGGGGCATTGGCTTTACAGCTGCTGGAGCAGAGGGGGATCACCGTTGCCGCCCACATCGCCCAGATCGAGGGCGTGTTTGACAGCGCCCCGGACTTCGCCTCCATAGCCCGAACGGAGCTGGAGGCGCTGCTGAAAAAGCCCTTCCCCGTCTTCTCCGACGATGCCGGCATGAGGATGCGGCAGGCCATCGAGGCGGCGCGGCTGGACGCGGACTCTGTGGGCGGGGTGATCCGATGCTTCGCCCTGGGCCTCCCGGCGGGGATCGGGGAGCCTATGTTCGGCGGGGTGGAGAACCGGCTGGCAGCGGCCCTGTTCGGGATCCCCGCCGTCCGGGGGGTGTCCTTCGGCACGGGCTTTGCCGCCGCCGGGATGCGGGGCAGCGAGCACAACGACCCCTTTGTAATGGACGGGGACCGGGTCTCCGCCCGGACCAACCACGCCGGAGGCGTGCTGGGTGGGATCACCAGCGGCCTGCCCCTGGTGGTGAACATCGCCGTCAAGCCCACCGCCTCCATCGCCAAGGAGCAGGAGACGGTGGACCTGGAGAAAAAAGAGAGTATCAGGCTGGTCATCCACGGCCGGCACGACCCCTGCATTGTCCCCCGGGCGGTGCCGGTGGCGGAGGCCGTCACGGCGCTGACGGTGTTGGATATGCTGCTGGAGTGACCTGTTTAAAAAGCTTTCGCCTACAGCGCGGTAAAAGGGGAAAAGTGATACAATGAAGTATTTGATAAAATATTTTATAGATTTTGCAGTGCTGATTTTCCTGTATGCTTCCGTCTTTTTCAGAAGGTGGAGGCCCCAGGGCAGAGACGTTCTGTTTGTCAACACTCTCATGTATGCCTATCTCTCGGCAGTGCTCTTTTTTACCATGATGCCAGTGATTGTGTCCATCCCGTTCATGCTGGACCACCCCTATAAGCCCATGAATCTTGTGCCGTTTATTGACGTTTCTTTGAGGAGAGGGGATTTTTTCAGGCAAGTGGGCTTGAATATCATCATGACTATGCCCTTCGGGTTCCTGTTTCCTCTGACCAGGGACAAAAAGGCCAAATTCAGCGCAACGGTGTTTTCCTGCTTTTTGATGAGCTTGGGTATCGAACTCTTACAACCGTTCTTCGATCGCTCTGCGGATGTCACGGACCTAATTACCAATGTAATCGGTGGGGTGCTGGGATATGGATTTTATGCTGTTTTTAAGCCAATCACCTTTTGGGTTTTAGAGCGTTTGAAAACCAGATGACAGGCTGTTTTGCAATAAATTCCAGTTTATTGGGACATTCATACAAGCAGCTCACGAAATCTCCGATCAAAAACAAATCAGAAACAGAATATTGGGAGGACAATTATCATGAATCTACAGGACTGCCGGGAGCGGCTGGATCAGATCGACGGCCAGCTGGCCGCCCTCTTCAAGGAGCGCATGGAGACCGTCAAGCTGGTGGCGGACTACAAGAAGGAGCACGACCTCCCCGTCCTGGCCTCGGGCCGGGAGCGGGACATCCTCTACCGGGTGACAGGGCTGTGCGGCCCGGAGCTGGAGGAGTACACGAAGATTCTCTACAGCACCCTGCTGGAGCTGAGCCGTGACTACCAGGAAAACCGCCTGTCCACCGGCGAGTCCGAGCTGTGCCGGGACATCCTGGCGGCGGCGGAGTCCACCGGGGACTTCCCCAGCCGGGCGGTGGTGGCCTGCCAGGGCACCGAGGGGGCCTACTCCCAGATCGCCTGCTGCAAGATGTTCTCCCTGCCCCAGATCATGTACTTCGGCCGGTTTGACGGGGTGTTCCGGGCGGTGGAGACGGGGATGTGCCGGTACGGCATCCTGCCCATCGAGAACTCCTCCGCCGGCTCCGTCACCGAGGTCTACGACCTTATGGAGAAGTACAACTGCAAGATCGTCCGCAGTCTGAAGCTGAAGATCGAGCACCGCCTCCTGGCCCGGCCCGGCGTGAAGCTGGAGGACGTGAAGGAGGTAGTGGCCCACGAGCAGTCCCTCAACCAGTGCGGCGAGTTTTTGAAGAACAGCGGCGTCAAGATCACGGTCTTCTCCAACAACGCCGCAGCCGCCAAGTACGTCTCCGAGAGCGAGCGGACAGATCTGGCGGCTATCGCCTCCGAGAGCTGCGCGGAGCTCTAC
>JAIEIQ010000093.1 GCA_029065305.1 Oscillospiraceae bacterium | reverse complement strand
CAGATAGCCCATCCATGTGAAGCGGCCGTCGATTTTGCGGTAGGCGAAGATAGCGGCGGCCTTGCCGTTGCGCCCCACCAGAAAGTCACACATCAGCATTCCGACGCCCACCAGCAGCATCATAACGATGTAGACAAAGAGGAAGGCGGCGCCTCCGTTCTTGCCGGTCATCCAGGGGAACTTCATGACATTGCCGAGGCCCACTGCGGAGCCTGCGGTTGCGAGGACGAAGCCGAGCCGGCCGCCCCATTGTTCACGCTTGGGTTGAGTGTTTTCTGACATATTCTTCCTCCTTTTTGCTCTGACAGCTTTGGCTGTCAGGAACCTATATCACAGACGGACCGCCCGTCAATGATACTGTGCCGGTGTACCGCGCAGACGCCCCGTCAGCTCTGGGGGCAGACTTCCTGATACAGCTTGGTATACTCTTCGTCGGTCAAATCCCGCTTGACGGCGATGGACAGCTCCTTTACCTTTCTCAGGAGCTCCTTCACCAGCTCCTTGTCCTCAATGGCGGGCAGGCCCAGCCGCTCGTTGACCAGCGCCACGTTAGCGCCGCCGCTCTTTTTGCCAATGTAGATGTGGGGAGCGGGCTGGCCGGTCATGCTGAAGTGGTAGGGCATCATAATGAGAGGGTTGATATCCCTGGATTTCTGCCAGTAGCCGGTGGGGAGGCCGGTCTCCCAGCCGAACAGGCGCGTTCCCACGACCGCCTTGGTGGGAGGGACCGGCTTTTTGGACCGCTGGGACACCTCCCGGGACAGGTCCAGCAGCTTCTCGTACCGGATGCCGGTGTCTTGGCCGTACAGGCACTGGAGGCTCATGACCAGAGGCTCCAACGGACAGCTGCCCGCCCGCTCGCCGATGCCGTTGACAGTGACGTGGGCGCAGAAGGCGCCCGCCTGCAGCGCGGCAATGGTGGTGGGGATGGACATGCCGAAATCCTCGTGGAAGTGGGCCTCCACAGGGATGCCCACCTGTTCAATCAGCTCCCGCACCATGTAGGCGGCTCCCTCGGGGGAGAAGGCGCCGAAGGTGTCTACCAGGGCCACGGAGTCCATGTGGCCGCCGTTGTCCAGAACGCCCTTGAGGAGTGTGACCAAAAACTCCATGCTGGAGCGGGAGGCGTCCGAGGGGAAGAAGGTGACCTTCATGCCCAGCTCGTGGGCGTACTTGGTGGCGGCGGCGGCGGCATCAATGGCCTTGGGCAGTCCCCAGCGCATACCGCCCTGGAGCATCTGCTCGCTGCCGGGCACCTCGATGATGACGCCGTCCACGCCGCAGGCCTTGGCCGCGTCCATGTCGGAGAGTACGCCGCGGACGAAGCAGTAGATGTCCGCCTTCAGCCCCAAGGCGCAGATGGCTTTGATAGCGGCCATATCCTCCTCGGAGGTCATAGGACAACCGGCCTCAATGCGGTGTACGCCGGCGGCGTCCAGCTTCTTGGCGATCTCCACCTTATCCTCCACGGTAAAGATGATGCCTGGCTCCTGCTCGCCGTCCCGCAGGGTGGTGTCCAGAATTTCAATCCGGGGCGGGAAGTGGAATGTGCGCACCACCTCCTCCTTGTAGTTGGCGGGACTGACCCACCAACGCCCTTCCTCTTTGAAACCCATTTTCAAGTCCTCCTCTAGTATTATTGTTTTTGGATATAAACGTTTGGGGCATCCTGTTAAAAAACAGTGCTTGCCGGAAACACAGATGCCTGGTCCTTCAGCACGACGCGGGCATCCAGTACCGCCGTGCCGCCGGGATAGACGCGGCAGGGATTGATGTCAATCTCCCGCAGCTGGGGAAAGGAGGCCATCAGCTCCGACAGGCGCTGGAGGAGCTCCGCCGCCCTGGCTTTGTCCAGAGGCTGGCCCCGGAAGCCGTTCAGAATTGGGGTGCAGCGGAGGCTGTCGAGCATGGACAGCGCCTGGCCGGCCCCAATCGGAGCCATACGAAAGGCGGTGTCCCGCAGGACCTCGGCATAGACGCCGCCCATGCCCGCCATCACCAGGGGACCGGCCCCCTCCGCACGCACCGCGCCTATCATCAGCTCAAAGCCCTCCGGGCGCATGGGCTGCACAGTTAGCGCCGCCGCAGGGTCCAGCCGCCGCATGGCAGTCAGCAGCTCGTCATAGACAGCCAGCAGCTCCGCCCTGCTCTGGATGTTCAGCCTGACCCCGCCTGCATCGCTTTTGTGGGTGACAATGTGGGAGTGGAGCTTCAGCGCCACAGGGTAGCCCCAGCGTTCCGCAGCCGCAGCGGCCTCCTCCGCCCCAGCGGTAAGGACAGGGGCGTCGCCGCCTATACCCGCCAGGGAGAGAAGCTCCCGCGACTCCTGCTCGGACAGAATTCTGTGTCCGGCCTTCTCCAGTGCGGCCAGACGCCTGGCCACCGCCCCGCGCTGCTCCTCTGTCAGCGCCTGGCTGGGCGGTTCCTCCGCGCTGTTGGACGCTCTGCCGTAGGCCACAAGGGCGGCGACGGCGGCGGCGGCATCCTGCGGATCGCAGTAGCAGGGGATGCCCGCCTGCTCCGGCTTCAAATCGTATCCGCGAAACACCTCCTCACTGGCGAGGAAGCAGGCTGCCGCCGGCTTTCCCGCTTGACGGACCGCGTCTATCAGCTCCATATCCGGCAGGTTCAGGTGGGGATTCAGGGAGAAAAAGCCAAGCAGGAGATCATACTCCGCAGAGGACAGCAGTTGACGGGCGGCGATGCCATAGTTGCGCGGGGTCAGGCCGTGGGAGGAAATATCCGCCGGATTTTTCAGACGCATGGGCAGGCCGGCCTCCCGGTCGATGGCGGTCTGGAGCTCCGCCGACGGCTGGGGGAGGGCCGCTCCCGCAGGCTCCAGCTGGTCCGCCGCCAGAATGGAGGGCCCCGCTGTGTTTGTCAGAATAGCTATTCGGTTTCCCTGAGGCGGCGGAGAGATGGACAGGGCCTTCAGCATCACTGCGCACTCTCGGCAGCTTCTGGCCTCTATCAGGCCGAACTGCTCCACCAGACCGGCCATGACGGCGCTGCTCTGGGCCATGGTCCCGGTGTGGGAGGCGGCGGCCCGCATCCCCGCGGCGCCCTTGCCGTCCCTCAGCAGGATAATGGGCTTGGTCCGGTTGACCGTCTTCGCCGCCCGCAGAAATCCGAGCAAGTCCCGCAGCCCCTCGAAGCAGACGGCGATCACCCTGGTGGCCGGATCCTCCGCCAGAAGACGCAGCACATCCACCGCGTCAATCACTGCCTCGTTGCCGATGCCCACCCATTTGGCAATGCCGCACCGCTGGTCCTTCAGCGCCGCCAGCAGGGCCATGCCTACGCCGCCGCTTTGGCTGATGACGGACACCGGCCCGGGGGCAAACCGATCCGGCAGGAAGGTGCAGTTGCAGGGGATGGCCGTGTCGATAAAGCCCAGGGTGTTGGGGCCCAGCAGGGAGATGCCCCTCTGCCGGCACCGGGCGGTTATCTCCTGTTCCCAGGCGGCTCCCTGGGCGTCCGCCTCCTTAAACCCGGCGCTGATAACCACGATATTGCGGATGCCCAGCTGGACGCACTCCTGGAGAATCCCCGTCACCCGCTGCCGGGCCACGGCAATCACGGCGTGGCTGGGGACGGCGGGCAGCTGCAGAACGGAGGGATAGCAGGGGCGTTCCCACAGCGTAATGTACTTGGGGTTGACACAGTAAATCTCCCCGGGAAACCCATCAGAAATACTCTTGTACAGTCCGCCGCCGATACTGCCGGGCTCCTCTGAGACGCCGATGAGCGCCACGGAGGCGACATCAAAAAACCCCGACGGACTGAACCTCTCTCCCATGACCCCACCTCCCCTTTGGTTTTACACATGATATATCAGCTTGATATAGTTGTCAATTATTTTTATAATATTTTTGAAAAATATTTTCGTTTTAGTATATATGACAATTTATCATGTATAAAACCGTGAATTTGACCATATACAGCATAATAATCCGTTATTTGGACCATATGCCGGAATAATCGGGCGGTTTCGACAAAAAATATACCGGTATTTGCAGCTTATCCTTGCGTCTATATTTTATTAACCAACAAAATATAATTGACAATGTTAGTGAATAATGATATCTTGGGTTTAATTAAATATGAAAGGGAGCGCGACTATGCAGTACACATTTTCTGACCGGATTCAACACGTTAAGCCATCCGCCATTCGCGAGATATTGAAGTATGCCGCCACACATCCTGATGTTATCGCCCTGTCTACCGGCAGTCCCGCCAACGAGGCTGTGCCGGTGGAGGAGATTCACGCCATCGCCGAGCAGATCTTCCGGGAGATGCCCATTGCCGGCCTCCAGTACAGCATGACTGAGGGGTATCCCCCTTTGCGGGAGTCCACCAAGCGGCGTCTGAGAGAGGAGTTTCACATTGGCCGGGATTTTGACGACCTGATCATCACCACCGGCGGACAGCAGGGGCTGTCCCTGACCCCCAACATACTCTGCAACCCGGGCGATACCGTGATTGTGGAGGCCCCCACCTTTGTCAGCGGCATCAACGCCATGCGGATTCACGGCGCCAATATCGTGGGGATTGAGATGGACGGGGAGGGCATTCGTCTGGACGCTCTGGAGCGGGCCATCCAGACCGAGCAGCGCGTGAAGCTCCTCTATCTCATCCCCACCTTCCAGAATCCCAGCGGCAAGACCATGAGCCTGGCCCGCCGGAAAGCGGTCTACCAGCTGTGCGTGCGCCACGGCATTATGATTCTGGAGGACAACCCCTACGGGGAGCTGCGCTTCCGCGGCGAGGATATCCCCACGTTCAAATCCATGGACGAGGAGGGAATTGTTATCTACAACGGCTCCTATTCCAAGATTCTCTCCGCCGGTATGCGCGTCGGCTTCATCATGGCCCAGCGGGATGTGCTCCAGCGGCTGACCATCGCCAAGCAGTTCAGCGACTGCCACACCAATATCTTCTTCCAGATTGTCACCGACCAGTGGCTGCGAACCGCCGACGTGAGCGCGCATATCGAGAAAATCCGCAGCATCTACCGGAAACGGTGCGACTTCATGATAGAGCTGCTGGAGAAGCATCTGGACAAGCGCGTAACCTTCACCCGCCCCGACGGCGGACTGTTCCTGTGG
>JAIEIQ010000092.1 GCA_029065305.1 Oscillospiraceae bacterium | reverse complement strand
ACCGCGCCGCCGCGCCGGCCGGGGCGTTTTCCGCCCGGAAGTGGTCAAGCGAGCCGAAGCTCTGGACCTTCAGGCACAGGTCCCCCGCCAGCCAGCGGAGAATGTCCATATCGTGGCAGCTCTTCGCCAGAATCATGGGGCTTGTCTCGTCCGCCCGCCGCCAGTTGCCCCGGACAAAGCTGTGGGCGTAGTGCCAGTAGCCCACGTGCTCCACCGCGTCGATGGTCTCCAGCCGGCCGATCTCCCCCCGCCGCACCAGCGACTCCAGCACAGCGTAAAAGGGCGTATACCGCAGGACGTGGCACACGACAACGATTCTGCCGGTCTCTCTCGCCTTCTCCAGCAGGCGGCGGCACTCCGACAGCTCCGGGGAGATGGGCTTCTCCAGCAGCACATGGTAGCCCTTGTCCAGCGCCCGCAGGGCGGCGGGGACGTGCTGGCGGTCCTGGGTGGCGATGAGCATGACGTCCGCCAGCTTCGGCTGGTCCAGGAGTTCTGCGTCGGAGGCAAAGCACAGCTCCTCCGCCACGCCGTACCGCTCCCGCAGCAGCGCCAGCCGCCCCGGCCGGCAGTCCGCCCCGGCCACGATCTTCATCCGATCCGGGCGGCGCTTCTGATAGGACGCGTAGGCCTCCAGCCCCCGGCTGCCGCAGCCGCAGATGGCAAATGTAATCGGTCCTTTCATAGCACATTCTCTCCTTCCAACAGCGTTCAGGCCTACGCCGCCCCGTCCCGATTGGATATCTGGAAAAAGGGCGCAGCGGAGTCGTCCTTTCTCAAAAACAGCAGGCCGAAGGAGCCGGGACCGCAGTTGCTCGCGATGGCGGAGGACGCCTTTTGCAGATAGACCCGCTCAAACGGGCAGTACTGCTGCACCAGGCTCTGGATCTGCCGGAGCTTCTTCTCCTCCATTCCAGAGTACGTGATGAACAGAATCCGCCGGTCAATGCTTCTGGCGTCCTGGAGCACCTTCCGGACATATTTTTTCGTCGCGTGGGCAAAGCTCCCCATCTCCATGCTGCCCACCACCATCTTGCTCTTTTTCAGCTCCAGCACCGGATGCAGCAGCAGCGCGTCGCAGAGGATCTGCACCTTCTTCGATATCCGGCCCGTCTGGCACATCATGTGGGTGCTGTTTATGATAAAGGCGGAGGAAATGAAGCGCTCCATCCGGCTCACCGCCTCCACAATCTCCTCCTTTACGGCGTGGTGCTCCGCCATATAGGCCGCGCACAGCACCGTCAGCCCCATGCTGCTGGAGAGATGCCCGGAGTCGATTACCGTGACGTTTTCAAAGGATTTCGCCGCCTCCAGGGCGTTTTGATACCCCTCGCTGACATGCTTTGCCATCGTGATATGGATCACATTCTGGGCCTCCGTCAGCTTCTCCGCGAAAAACCGCTCATAGTCCTCCACCTCGGGCGGCTGGGAGCAGCCCTTTCCGCCGCCGGCCATGTGCATCAGCAGCTCATCCGGCTTCAGCTCCTGCTCGTCCAGAAAGCGGCCCTCCTCCGTACAGACATAGTAGGGGCATACGGATATGCCGAACTCCTTCCGCAGGGCCTTCGGCAGATCGCATACGCTGTCCGTTGTGACCAGGATGGAGCGCCTCTGGGCCTGCTCGAAGATCAGGATATCCTTTTCGATATCCGACTGCTTGGCCGCCTCGTTGATCTGCACCAGCCCCTTGGGGAGGACGCTCAGCACCGCCGCCTCCAGCAGCGCGCCGCTGACCGGCTTGGCCAGATACCCGCTGAAGCCCTCCTTCCGGTAGAGGAGCTGGTTGTCGCTGCCCGCGTTGGCGGTCAGGGCGATCACAGGGACATCCTGGCACAGCCCGCCCGGCTGCGCCCGCAGGGCGTGGAGGCATTCGATGCCGTCCATCTCCGGCATCATGTGGTCCATGAGAATGCACTCGTAGCGGTGGTTCTGCGTCAGCTGCAGGCACTCGGCCCCGCTGGAGGCCGTATCGATCTGGATCTTCGTCTCCGCCAGCAGCTTGCCGACCACCATCAGGTTCATATCGTTGTCGTCCACCACGAGGATATGGGCCTCCGGCGCCTCAAAGCTCTGCTGGTAGGTCTCCGCCTCGTGGACTCTCGCCCGGGAGGCCAGCGTAAACGTCCCCAGAGCCTGATCATCGATGATATCCTGCTCCAGCATGACGATAAATTTTGAGCCCTTGGTGTAGACGCTGTTCACGCTGATCTCGCCGCCCATCAGCTCCACCAGCTGCTGGACGATACTCAGCCCCAGCCCCGTGCCCTCGATATAGCGGTTCTTCTCCTCGTCCACCCGCCGGAACGCGTTGAAAATATAGGGGATATTCTCCTTCTTCACCCCCTGGCCGGTGTCCTCCACGGAGTACCAGACCCGCACCCGGTTGACCCCCTGGCGCTCGCACCGGACGGAGAGGGTGACGGAGCCCTCGCTGGTGTACTTCACCGCGTTGTTGAGCAGGTTGATGAGGATCTGCTT
>JAIEIQ010000091.1 GCA_029065305.1 Oscillospiraceae bacterium | reverse complement strand
GTGTACGCAGGCGGTGCGGGCGGCGTCAAACCGCTCCTCCTGGGAGGCGGAGGGATCCCCCAGGGCGATGTTCTCGCCGATGGTGCGGCTGAACAGGAAGGGTTCCTGGAGCACAATGCCCACGTGGCGGCGCAGGTAGTCCCCCCGGATGTCCGCCACGTCCATGCCGTCGATGCACACCTGGCCCCCGGTGGGGGCGTAGAGCCGCTGGAGCAGGTGGACCAGGGTGCTCTTGCCGCTGCCGGTGTTGCCCAGGATGCCCACGGTCCGGCCGGGCTCCAGGGTGAAGTCCACATTGTGGAGAATTTCCCCGCCGTCGGGGTAGGCAAAGGAGACGTTTTCAAAGGCGATCCGGCCCCGGATATCGGGGGTCAGGCCCCTGCCGGGCTCCGCCTCCTGGGGCGCGGTGAGAATTTCGTCCAGGCGCTGGAGGGACACGTCCGCCTTCACCAGATCCGCCAGAATCCGCCCCAACTGCCGCATGGGGAAGCTCAGCATACTGGAGTAGGTGGAGAAGAGCATCACGGTGCCCAGGCTGATCTCCCCCCGCACCGCCAGGTAGATCCCCGAGAGCATCACCAGGGCGATCTGCATGTAGCCGATGATGTCCGAGGCGCCCCAGAAGATGCCCATGAGGTCGTTGAGCCGCAGGGACTTGGCCCGGTAGTCCCGGTTGAGCCGGGTGAATTTCTCCAGCTCCTGGCTCTGCCGGGCGAAGGTGCGGACCACCCGCATCCCCGTCAGGTTCTCCTGGAGGGCGGTGGTCATGGCCCCCTCGGCCTCGTCCGCCATGAGGAAGTGCTTCTGCACCCCCTTGGAGTAGAAGAAGGAGAACACGATGAGCACCGGCAGCAGGGAGCAGGCGATCAGCGTCAGAGGCCGGTGGATGGGCAGCATGATGGACAGCGCCACCAGGACCATGACGACGGCCCGGGCCACCTCCATCATCTGCATCTGCAAAAACCGGCGCACAGTCTCCACGTCGGAGGTGCACCGCTGCACCAGATCGCCGGTGCTGCTGGCCTTGTGCCAGGCGTAGGGCGCCCGGACCAGCCGCCGGTACAGGGCGTCCCGCAGGGCCTTGGCCATGCCCTCGCCCCCCAGGGCGGAGCACCGGTTCCGGAAGTAGGCGCACACCGCGTTGCCCCCTTGAACCGCCAGCACCGCCAGAGCCGGAAGCCACAGGTTGGCGGCTAAGTAGTCCCGTCCGCCCGCTGCCTCGATCCAGGCCTGGATCCAGACGGGCAGATTCATTTCCTTGCCGCCCACAATGCCGTCCACCGTGAAGCTGACAATGAGCGGGCTCAGATAGGTGGTCAGCGCGGCCAGCAGGGTGGCCAGCAGGGCGTAAAAAAAGTAGCGGCGGCAGCCGCTGATGAGCCGCCACAGCCGTTTCCAGCGGGCGGCGCGTGTTTGTGTTTGCTGCATGGTAACATTTCCTCAATTGGTTGTCCGGACGGTCCGCCCCCGCCGGGCCGCGCCGGAATGGTTGAAAGGAGCTTCCGGTCCGCACCGTCCCCCCACCCGGGCGGCGCAGGCCGGTTCGTAGTATACTCCTTACAGGAGGAAATTGCAACCTTTTTCTTGGAATTTTCCGGTCATTTTCCGGAATCGGCGGAAAATCCGTTTTCCTCCGTCCTATGTCGCCAGCCCCCGGAGCGGGCAGTCCGAGAGGGACACCAGCTCCGCCAGCGGGGACAGGCCGTTGTCCCGCAGATAGTCCTGAAAAATAGCCAGAGACTGGGTGGAGTCCGGTCCGATGATGAGCTCCGCCACCAGCTCCTCCATGCCAATCTGGATCTCCGCGCACATGGCCCGCAGATCCAGGGGGTAATACTTTTTAATCCGCTCCTTGGTCACGTGGTAGCAGGGCCGTATGTCGAAGTCCCCCTTCTCGAAGGGGGAGACCACCAGCCGCATCTCGTACTCGGAGCGGAAGGAGGGGTGCTTGTAGGACACCGAGCAGGCCCATGCCTCCCGCATGATCTCCCGGACAGCGGGGTTCTCGCCGGAGAGCTCCCCGCCCTCCTCCGCCAGGCGGCAGAAGGCGTCCACCATGGGGTGGCCGGCCATGTCGTCCCGGTAGAAAACCGTCTGGAGCGAGAGCGCCCCTCTGGCGATCCGCTGCAGATACTCCCGCCGGAAGGCGATGCAGATCCCACGCCCCCGGTTTCCGTAGCGCTCCCACTGGGCCGCGTCGTCCCGGTGAAAGGAGAAGCAGGCAGCAAAGGCGGAGTACTCCTTCTTCACCTCCTCCTGGAACAGGGCGCGGATCACCCCGGCCTGCCGCGCGCAGCCGTCCCTGTGCAGGCGCTCCACAACCGCGCTGCACAGGCGATTCATAAAGTGCCGCATTTCCGCAGAGTCGTTCATCCGCAGGACGTTGTTGACCCGCAGCTGGGCACAGCGCAGGATTCCGTCCACCGCCTGAAAATCTGTGTAGTGATAGAGAATATCCCCTCGGCGATACTCCATACCGGCTCCTCCTTTCAATACACAATGCTGGCCGCTTTCCGCAGCCCCGCAAAAAAGAAACGCTCTTGACGGGGGACCTCCCCCGGCTTACAATAGGCTTCACACATGATGATAAGGAGGCCCCCGCCATGAACCTGCCCCGCGTAGCCGCCATTCACGATCTGAGCTGCTTCGGACGCTGCTCCCTGACCATCGTCCTCCCCACTCTCTCCGCCATGGGCGTCCAGTGCTGCCCGCTGCCCACCGCCTGCCTCTCCACCCACACCGGCGGCTTTACCGGCAGCACCTTCCTGGATCTGACGGAGCAGATGGAGCCCATTGCCGCCCACTGGGCCGCGCTGGACCTCCGCTTCGACGGCATCTATACCGGCTTCATGGGCTCCCCGCGGCAGATAGAGCTGACGGCGGAGTTTCTCCGCGCCTTCCGCCGCCCGGGATGCCCTGCGGTGATAGACCCGGTGATGGGGGACCACGGGAGGCCCTACCGCACCTATACGCCGGAGATGTGCCGCGCCATGGCCTCCCTGGCGGAGCTGGCCGGTGTCATCACCCCCAACCGCACGGAGGCCGCGATCCTGCTGGATATCCCCTATGGGGACCTGCGGCTGGACACGGAGGCCGGCTGCCGCCGCTGGGCGGAGGCCCTGAGCCTGGAGGGACAGCGGAGCGTAGTCCTGACAGGAGCGGCGGCAGAGCCGGGGCGTGCCGGGGCGGTGTGCTTCGACCGGACCACCGGCCGGACCGGGCTCGTCTCCGCCCCGTTGGTGGAGGGCTCCTTCCACGGCACAGGGGACCTCTTCGCCAGCGTCCTCACCGGCGCGCTGGTTTTAGGGGAGTCCCTGGAAGAGGCGGCGGCACGGGCGGCGGAGTTCGTCAGCCTGTGCGCGGACCGGACCCGGGCGGCGGGGACCCCTGTTCGGGAGGGCGTGGTGTTTGAGGACCAACTCTGGCGGCTCAACGCCCCCTCTGTCCCAGCACCAGATAGCGGACAACCGGAATCCGCCGGATTGCCTCGTACAGCCCCAGTGTGGCGGGCAGACCGATGACCAGCGCCAGCGCGTAGTTCCAGACTGCGGGAAAGCGCCGCCAGGCGTGCAGTCCGGAGCAGATCGCCAGCAGCACCGGGTAATGCAGCACATATATGCCGAAGCTGGTCCGGCGCATATACCGCGTAAAGGCACTCTCCCGGTTCAGATGCCGCCGCCCAAGGCCCAGAACGGCCAGTACTGCTGACCAGGCGCAGAGGTTGGCGGGCAGGCTTTGCAGGCACGCCGGATCTGTATAATTTTTCCCCAGCCAGCGGACCGTGCAAACGGCTCCGCTGGCTATTGCTATGCCCAGCAGCGGCAGGCGGAAGCGCTCCAGCTCCCGCTGGATTTTCTTATGGGAGAGGATGAAATACCCCATCAGGAACGCCGCCAGATAGATGCCGAAGCGGTACATGGTGAGAACCGGCACGTTGAGCACTTGTGACGAGCCCCACAGCGGCAGAAACAGCAGAAAAACCGCCCAAACCGGGAGCTTTTCCAGCGCTTTATCCCGATCCAGCCGCCGGATCGGCAGCAGAAGGCAGGAAAAGAGGAACAGCATCTGGGCAAACCACAGGGGCCCGGTGCCGCTGACAGCAGCGATAGGGTATACCAGCGCGGCGGGAATAAACGCCAGCCCTCCGCCGAGCCGGATGTTCAGATACCCCGTTGTCCAGTGGAGGACAAAGAGCCCCAACGTGGAGGGCACCAGCAGCTTGTCCCGCCGCTCTCGGAGAAAGTCCCCCGGCGTCCGCCGCTCCAGGGCATACCGGGCGCTCATCCCCGCGACTGCGAACAGCAGCACCATGAACCAGGGGTAGACTGCGGCGGCGAATACGTCCAGGGCCGGGACGCTCTCCGCCCCGGGGATGCCGCCGGGGACGCCCACGCCGTTGAACAGATAGCAGATATGGTACAGGAATACCAGCAGCACCGTCCCCCAGCGGATGTTGTCCAGATAGACGCTCCGCATATCACCCACCATCCCTTCCCGGCTGGTCAAAGACGGCGGCGGCAAGCTGGTCGAAAGCTGCTTTCGGCGGGATAGCCAGCCCCCGCTTCTCATCGCCCAGGAGAATGAGATTGTCTCCGGGGCGGATGCCGAACAGCTCCCGTGCCTGCTTAGGGATGACGATCTGGCCCTTCTCGCCCACAGTGACGGTCCAGGCATATTTTCCGGCGGGTCCGTTCATGGGTGGTCCTCCTATGAGCGACAGTATGATTTGTATAACAAATTATACTACCGTGCAATAACGTTGTCAAGGGAAGCTGCAGGTGCGGAAAAATTTTCCCGTACCCCCTTGACAAACGGAGGGATATCTGGTATTATTTCTATTGTTCTGCGGGCGTAGCTCATCTGGTAGAGCGCCACCTTGCCAAGGTGGAGGTAGCGGGTTCGAGCCCCGTCGCCCGCTCCAAAATGTGTTGATAAAAAAGATGCACAGCAAAAACACCGCATGGAAATGCGGTGTTTTTGCGTAAATACGAAGAAATCAAGAAAATATAGCTCAAAAAGTTTGAAAGCCAAAAATCAGACTCCGTTTTTTCAAAATAACGAAACCGGAGATGCAAAAAGCCCTTTTTTTCTCAATAAGGTGAGTCGAACTCCCCACCACTCCGAAATCAGTCTTTCATAAAGGCAACACCCCAGAGCTGCCGGACTTTTCCGGTCACTCTGGGGATAGGCGGATAGCGAGTTTACTCCGTCTGTAAAAGGCGGATTTTGCATCTCTGGTGCGTAAATTTTTTGAAACGGGAGGCTTTTTTGAAAAATTCAACTTTTTCTACATCCTTCCTGCGTTGATATTGTGTTTTGTGAAATATTGCGTGATTTTATTTTGTTGTTTTGGGCGGTATCTTTTTCATCTACACAAGGTTCGAGCATACCCATGAGGCCATTGTGGACCCGGAGACTTGGAAACTGGCCCAGCAAGTCAGAAAAACCGTCCACCG
>JAIEIQ010000090.1 GCA_029065305.1 Oscillospiraceae bacterium | reverse complement strand
GGTAGAGGGTGGAGATCCCCCGCGCCGCCATATCCCGGCACGCGAAGCGGAGCAGGCTTCCCGCGAAGCCCTGACAGCGGCAGTCCTCCTCCACGTAAACGGCGCAGACGTTGGGGGCCAGGTCCTTCCGGTCGTGAAAGTCGTTTTCGATCACGCCCAGTCCGGCGACGATTCTGCCGTCCCTCCGCATGACGTACCACTGGGGGACCGGTCCCTCCCCCCACAGGCAGGCGTCTATGCTCTCACGGTAGGCCTCCAGGGGAACGCCCCATTTCTCGTGGAACCAGCCCGCCGCCTGGTCCCGCAGATCCGGGTGTTCCCGGAGTTTGACGATTTTATCTGTATTCATGTGCCGGTATCCTTCCGAAACAGAATTTCCAGCGGCTCGCCCGGCAGCAGCAGGGAGCCGCAGTCCACATAGCCCGCTTTCCGATAAAAGTGCTGCGCCTGCTCGTCGGATCGGGTGGACGTCATCACCAGCTTGTGCCCGGCCGCTCCCATCTGCTGCTCCCAGCAGGCCATCAGCTGTCCTCCGAAGCCCTCCTTCCGGTGTTCCTCCAGGATGTACAGCAGGTTCATAAAGGGCGTATTGTCCCAGAAAAGATTCCAGCGGAGCCAGCCAATGCGCTCCGCTCCCCGCCGTATGAGCAGCACACGGCCCTGCTCCAGGCTCAGCCGGAGCTCCCCGGGGCGGATATGGCGGTCGTTTTCCAGCAGAAACGTATAGTCCTCCGCCGAGGCGGCACGGATATCCATTGTGATAAAATCCTCCAAAACAGATGGAAATGTCTTGCGTTTTTTTCCAATTAGGAGTACAATCAAAAACCAGACTCTGCGTATGCTCTATCGAGCTTCCTATTATATACTATTTTCCCTGGTACAGCAAGGAGAATTTCTATGCACTACTTAGACCACGCCGCCACCACCCCCGTTCCGGAGGAGGTGGCCCGGACCATGCTGGCGGTCCTGACGGAGGGCTTCGGCAACCCCTCCGCCCAATACGAGCCCGGCCGCGCCGCCAAAGCCCGGCTGGAGCGGGACCGGGCGGTGATTGCCGGGGCCCTGGGGTGCGGGCCGGAGCAGCTCTTCTTCACCTCCTGCGGCACCGAGGGGGACAACTGGGCCATCCGGGCGGCGCTGTACCAGAACCGCCGGGTGGGGAAGCACATTGTCACCACCGCTGTGGAGCACAGCGCGGTGCTCCAGTGCGTCAAGCGGTTGGAGCAGGAGGGGTACACCGCCTCCTATGTCAAGCCGGACAGGGACGGCAGAATCGCGGCGGATCAGGTTCTGGCTGCGGTCCGGGAGGACACGGCCCTGGTGAGCGTCATGCTGGTGAACAACGAGACAGGGGCCCGGTTCCCGGTGGAGGAGATCGCCGCGGGGCTGAGAGACAAGCCCGCCCTGCTCCACACCGACGCGGTCCAGGGATTTTTGAAGGTCCCCTTCACAGTCAAAAGCCTGGGGGCGGACTACGTGGCCGTCTCCGGCCACAAGCTCGGCGGTCCCAAGGGTATCGGGGCCCTGTACGCCGGCGGGAAGGCGAAAAATATCCTGCCCATGCTCTTCGGCGGGGGACAGGAATCAAACCTACGCCCCGGCACCGAGGCCACGGCCCAGATCGCCGGCTTTGCCCGCGCCGCAGCGCTGCGGCTGGAGGGCCTGGAGGAGATCAACGCCCGCATGTCCGCCTGCCGGGACTACGCCCGGGAGAGGCTGGGGGAGATCCCGGAGCTGCGCTTCATCGGTCCGGCGGACGCGCCCCATATCCTCTCCGTGTCCCTGCCCGGGTATCCCAGCCAGAATATTGTCGGTGAGCTGGGCGAAAAGGGGATCTATATCTCCGCCGGCTCCGCCTGCCACCGGGGGAAGGCCAGCCACGTCCTCACCGCCATGGGCCTGGACAGGCGGACCGCCGCCGGGACCGTGCGCATCAGCTTCGGCACGGAGACGTCCCTCGCGGATATCGACGCCCTGGCGGCGGCTCTGCTGGAGCACAAAAACACCCGGTTTCCCATGCTGTAAAGTAACAAAAAAGGAGTTTATCACTATGCTTCGCGCCCTTCGCCGGGAGTCCGGCTTCTACCGTAAGCTGTGGACCCTGTCCCTGCCGATGATCCTGCAAAACATCATCACTACCTCCCTGGGCTTCGCCGACACCTTCATGGTGGGCCTGCTGGGGAACGCGGAGATGGCGGCTGTCACCGCCGCCAATGTCCCCGTGTTTATCATCCAGGTGGTCATCTTCGGCTTCCAAAGCGGCATGGCCGTGCTGGTGAGCCAGTACTGGGGCCGGGGGGACACGGACAGCATCAACCGCTGTCTGGGGGTGGCCCTCTACGCCGTCACCGGCTTCTCCACCGCCGTGGCCCTCGTCACCTTCTTCTTCCCCGCCCAGGTGCTGGGGCTCATCACCCCCAACCAGGAGCTGGTGGATCTGGCCGTGCGGTACATCCAGATTGTGGGCTTCTCCTACATCTTCAACGGCATCAGCAGCGTCTACGCCGGGGTGCAGCGGTGTACGGAGTTCCCCGCCTTCGGCATGATCCTCTTCGCAATCTCCATGTGCGTCAATACCTTCCTGAACTTTGTGCTGATCTTCGGCAAGTTCGGGGCCCCGGCCCTGGGCGTCACCGGCGCGGCGGTGGCCACCTTCACCAGCCGGGTGGTGGAGTTTCTGGTGGCGGCGGCCTTCGCGCTGGCCAACCGGCGCCTGCCCCTGCGGTGGGGCTGCATCCTGCGGCCCGGCAGGGCGGTGCTCCACGCCTTCATCCGCTACTCCACCCCGGTGGTGTGCAACGAGGCGCTGTGGAGCATGGGCACCTCCATGCTCACCGTCATCATGGGCCACATGTCCAACAGCCAGGACATGCTGGCGGCTTACGCCCTCATCGGCAACATCGACAGGATCTCCACCGTGGTCTGCTTCGGCATCGCCGCCTCGGCGGCGGTAATCGTGGGCAAGGAGATCGGCATGGGCCGGGACAAGCAGCGGGTCTACGAGGTCAGCTGGACGCTGCTGCTGGTGTCCATGCTCATTGGAGCGGCGGTGATGGCGCTGCTGCTGGTGCTGCTGCCCACCTTCTTCCAGCCGGTGCTGTTCCCGCTGTTCAAGCTCACCCCGGGGGCGGCGGAGGCAGCTGCCTGCCTGTCCGTGGTCTACGCGGTGTTTATGCCCATGCGGGCCTTCGATATCACAAATATCACCGGCGTTCTCCGGGCCGGCGGCGACGGCAAGACCGCCGTGCTCATCGACACCCTGCCCCTGTGGCTGGTGGCGATCCCCCTGATGGCGGTGTCGGGGCTGGTGCTCCACGCACCCACCTGGATTGTCTGCATCGCCATGCAGGCGGAGAATATCTGCAAATGCCCCATCGGCTTGGTCCGGTTCCACAGCAAGAAGTGGATCAACGATATCACCCGGGCCGTGGAGGACTGAAAAAGCGCGGGAGGGACGGCCTTCAGCCGTCCCTCCCCTTTTACACCCCGGCGGAAGAATTGACAAGTCCGCCCCGGAATGGTAGAGTAGAGGGGAATTCTTTCCGAAGAGGAGGACTGTTGCGCTATGGAATTGGCAAAGAGGAAGGATGTGCCAGAGGAGATGACCTGGGATCTGACGGCGATCTATGACGACGAGGCGAAGCTGACCGCCGACCTGGAAAAGGTCCGGGCACTGACGGATGAGATGGAAGCGGCCTTTAAGGGGAAGCTGAGCACGGCGGAGAATATTCTGGCCTGCCTGGACCGGTACCGGGTATGGGCAGAGCTGAACGAGCGGGCCGGAAACTATGTCCAGCTGGCGTCGGAGGTGGATTTTACGGATGCCGCCCTCCAGGAGCGGTACGCGGCTTTTTCCCGGATGTACGCCCAGTGCTCCAGCCGCCTGCGCTTCATCGACAGCGAGATCCTCGCCGGTGACGAGGCCGTCCTCCGTCAGGCCATCGCCCAGGGAGGACCCAACCGGCCTTATCTGGAGGCCCTGCTCCGGCAGAAGCCCCACCAGCTCCAGCCGGAGACAGAGCGGGTTTTAGCGGCCCTGCGCCCCGCGCTGGAGGCGCCCTACCGGATCTACAACATGGCCAAGCTGGCGGATATGCGCTTTCCCTCCTTCCGGGCCTGCGGGGAGGACCACCCCCTGGGCTACTCCCTCTTTGAGGACAAATATGAGTACGAGCCCCGGACCGAGGTGCGCCGGGCGGCGTTCCGCGCCTTCTCCGAGAAGCTCAGGGCCTATGAGAACACCACCGCCGCCGCCTACCAGGCACAGGTGCAGGGGGAAAAAATCCTGGCGGACCAGCGGGGCTTCTCCTCGGTGTTCGACTATCTGCTCTTCGGCCACAGGGTGGACCACGCCCTGTACGACCGGCAGATCGATCTGATCATGGAGAAGCTGGCCCCCCATATGCGGCGCTACGCCAAGCTGCTGCAAAAGGTCCACGGTCTGGACCGGATGACCTACGCCGATCTCAAGCTGGCGGTGGACCCCGGCTATGTGCCCAGGGTGACCATTGAGGAGTCGAAGAAGTATATCATGGAGGGCCTGTCCGTCTTGGGGCCGGACTACCAGGAGATGATCCGCGCCGCCTATCGGGAGCGCTGGGTGGACTTCGCCCAGAACCAGGGGAAATCCACCGGCGGCTTCTGCGCCAGCCCCTACGGGTGCCACTCCTATATTCTGCTGAGCTGGCACGAGGGGATGAGCGACGTGTTCACCCTGGCCCACGAGCTGGGCCACGCCGGCCACTTCCGGGCCTGCAACGCGGCGCAGTCCATTTTCGGCACCGATGTCTCCATGTACTTCCAAGAGGCTCCCTCCACCATGAACGAGCTGCTGCTGGCCCACCATCTCCTGCGGACCAGCACGGACAAGCGCTTCCGCCGGTGGGTGCTGGACTGCATGGTGGGCAAGACCTACTACCACAACTTTGTCACCCATCTGCTGGAGGCGGCCTATCAGCGGGAGGTCTACCGGATTGTGGACGCCGGCGGCGGCGTCCAGGCCGAGACGCTCAACCGGATCATGGGGGAGGCCCTGAAAAAGTTCTGGGGGGACGCGGTGGAGCTCCCCGAGGGCGCGGAGCTGACCTGGATGCGCCAGCCCCACTACTATATGGGCCTCTACTCCTACACCTACAGCGCGGGGCTCACCGTGGCCACCCAGGCCTGCAAGCGGATCGAGGCCGAGGGCGCCGGCGCCGTGGAGGACTGGAAGCGGGTTCTCGCCGCCGGAGGGACCAAGACGCCCCTGGAGCTGGCCCAAATGGCCGGGGTGGACATCTCCACCGGCGCGCCGCTGCTGGACACCATCGAGACTGTCGGCGGCTATATCGACGAGATCTGCCGTCTGACGGAGGAGCTGGAATAAAAATCCATTCTTTAAGGGCGCGGAAACGGGGGGGGCCGTACCGCTGCCCCCCGTTTCGCCCCCCCGCGGGGCAAAAATAACCGGGAAAAT
>JAIEIQ010000009.1 GCA_029065305.1 Oscillospiraceae bacterium | reverse complement strand
GTCCACAACTACCTCATCCAGGAGGTTCTGCGGGTGTACCGCCAGCAGGGCGTGGACATCAACGACAAGCATATCGAGGTCATTGTCCGGCAGATGATGCGCAAGTGCCGGGTGGAGGACTCCGGGGACACCACGCTGCTGTCCGGGTCCATGGTGGATGTGCTGGAGCTCCAGGAGGCCAACGAGGCCGTCCGGGCCCGCGCCGCCGCCGGAGAGGTCCGGGAGGACGGGGAGCCCCTGCGGGAGGCGGAGGTGACCCAGCTGCTCATGGGCATCACCAAGGCGTCCCTGGCTACGGAGTCCTTCCTCTCCGCCGCCTCCTTCCAGGAGACCACCAAGGTTCTGACCGAGGCGGCCATCAAGGGGAAGGTGGACCACCTGGTGGGCCTGAAGGAGAACGTAATCATCGGCAAGCTCATCCCCGCCGGGGCGGGCATCACCGCCTACCGGGAGACGGCGGAGGAGATCGTGCCCGAGCCCGAGCGGCCCGAGCCGGCCCCCGCGCCGGAGCGGGAGGAGGAGCTGGACTTCGACGCGCCGGAGGAGGAGGGGGCCGATCCCCTGGACCGCTTCCTGCGGGATGTGCTGTCCGAGCCCGGCGAGAACAGTGAAGACGGCGAAACGGAATAAGCTCGCGGCATGAGTCCGCGAGGAGGGGAGCGTCCGGGCTTTTCCGGGCGCTCCCCCTGTATTTTCAGGGGAATTCCGTCGGATTTCTGCCAAAGACTTGCAATGCGGGGATGCCTGTGGTAAAATATTGACATTCCAGCTTTTCCGGTTATGAAGACAACCCTGCCGCCTCCTCCGGGCACGGCAGGTCAGAGGGGCGGGATGACCATGACGGAGCAAAAGGAGCGCATCACGGCCAGCCTGTTTCAGGACAAGAAGGTATGGATCGCCCTGCTGGCGACCGTCGCGCTGGCGGTGCTGCTGGCGGCGCTGGTGATCTGGTCCCTGCTCGCCCCCGCCCCGGAGCGGGCGGAGGAGGACGGCGAGGAGGAGGAGCTGGAGGAGGAGATCGACCCCCTGCTGGTGACAAGGCGGCAGCTGGAGGAGATGACCTACACCGACAGTAGCCTGGGAGAGCTGCGCTGGGAGCTGTCGGAGGAGAGCCTGGAGGAGCTGGACCGGGTGCTGCGGGACTACGGCATCACCACGCCGGAGGCTGTCAGCCAGTTTCTGGCCCAGGCCGCTGTGGAGACGGCGGCGGGGCGGTATCTGACGGAGCTGGGGGACGAGGCCTACTTCCGCAAGTACGGCTACACCACAGGCACCCGGGGCGCGGGCTACCTCCATCTGACCTTTTCCTACGGGCAGATGGCCTTCGCCGTGTGGATGATGCGGCGGGAGGTCCCGGAGCTGGCGGATATTGAGTATGTCAACCCCGCCGGGCACGGGGAGGAGGAGATCGCCGCCTCCTACTACGCCGCCCTGCGGCGGGCGGCCAATTTGGGTCTGGATATCTCGGACTACTCCCGCATCGTCTACGATGAGGGGAGCCCGGTGGAAACCGGGGCGGACTACATCGCCCAGCACTTCGCCTGGGAGAGCGCGGGCTACTACTGGGTGACCAACAGCATTGGAGAGGCCCTCTCCAGCGCCCCCGGCACGGAGAACACTGACACGGCCTCCCAACTGGTGGGCGGCGGGAACTGGCAGTCCCGGCGGGAGGCGTATGAGGCCTATTATCCGGTGCTGGCTGAAAAAACGCTGTCATAGACAATGGTTATAAATCATAAAAGGAGAGGATACACATGGGCTTATTTGGAGGACGTAAGAACGACGCGGAGGCCCCCCGCATGGTGACGGCGGACCTGGAGGAGCATGTGGCGGAGACCCCCAGTCTCCCCAAGCCCCGGAACAACACGGTGATTGCTGAGGGTGTGACCTTCTCCGGGACCATCAACGGCGAGGGCGTGGTCCAGGTGGAGGGCGTGGTGGAGGGTCAGGTGGACCTGAAGGGCGCGCTGATTGTCACCACCACCGGCGTGGTAAAGGGCCCCGTCCACGCGGAGACAGTCCACATCGCCGGCACTGTAAAGGGCGACATCCGGGCCAAGGACCGCCTGCGCCTGGAACGGACCGGCAACGTGGAGGGGGACGTGTCCACCGTGTCCCTGGTGATCGAGGAGGGCGGCTGCCTCAACGGCCGGGCCACCATGAGCAAGGACGCTCCCGCCGGGGACCAGGGCGGCAAAAAGAACAAGCAGCCCAAGCAGGAGCCGGCGGAGGAGGCAAAGGCGTAAGGAAAACGCGCCTCCGGCGGTCGACAGCGCCCGAGGCCCGCTTCAGCAGAGGAGAGCCGCCCCCACCCGCGGCGGGGCCCGTTTTGACGGGTGCCCCCGATTCACCTCGACGCGGGCGGGCGGGCGTTTGCCTGGGGGTGGG
>JAIEIQ010000089.1 GCA_029065305.1 Oscillospiraceae bacterium | reverse complement strand
ATCCACAGCGTCTCATAGCCCTGCATCCGCTTGTAGCGGGTCAGGATGTCCTGGAGGGTGCAGTCCATGGCGTGGCCCATGTGGAGCTGGCCGGTGACATTGGGGGGCGGCATGACGATGGAGAAGGGCTTTTTATCCGGGTTGGGCGCGGCGTGGAAGCAGTCCGCATCCATCCAGGCCTGGTAGATCTTCCCCTCCACCTCCTGGGGCTCGTAGGTCTTTGGCAGTTCTTTTCTCATAGTATCATTCTCCTAACAATTTATCGTTATATTTTTATTGTACGAAGCTCCGCCCCTGTCTTATCCGCAATAAACCGGCGGAATTCCTCACTGGTCCCTTGGGTAAAGCCGTTTTTATCCAGAATCACACAGTGCAGCTTGTCAATTTGCAGCAGGAAGTATTCCGTCATCTCATAGGCCGCCTGAATCTGGGAATAGGGATAATCAGCGTGTACACCGTCCTCGTTCTCCCCCGAGAAGCCCTCCTCCGAAAACCGCAAGCGCCACCGCCTGCTCCCCTCCAGCATCTGCCGGGCAGAGCCCCAAGCGCCCAACCGGTCGAGAAAGACTCCCTCCCCTACCGCCAGCACACCGATCAGCGTTGCTCCCACCGCCAGCACCTTATCCTTGCTGTCCAGCTGTGAAAAAATCATCAGCAGCAGTCCCCCCGAAACCAGGCACACCAGCCCCAAGCCCATCAGAAAAATCCTCCGGATGAGAAACTGCTTCCTGCGGAAGGTTTTGTGCGCGGCCCGGTTCATCATAAGTATTGTCTTTTTGTCGTATTCCGTTGTCACCTCAAACACAAGCTCATCTCCCTTTCAGACCATAAAAAACGCCCTGAGCAAAGCTGCTCAGGGCGAATGGAAAGCATCCGCGGTACCACCTGCATTCCCCCGTCCGGCGGGGGCTCTCACTGCCTCTGTAACGGGAGGACCCGCCGGACCCTACTGTTTTCAGGTCCGAAGCTCCGGGGCGACTTCCGCTCCGTCGGCCTTAGGACCTCTCACCAGCCGGTCCCTCTCTGAAAAGCCTCTGGGGGCGTACTACTCCCCTTCATCGCCAGTTTAACAGTGCCATTATAGAGGAAGTGCCGGGCTCTTGTCAAGGGGGCAGTCCATTTTCTTTTTGGAAATCCTTTTTCAAGCGACAAGTTCTACGCCTTCGCGGCCTCCAGCATGTTTTCCATCAAAATCCCATAGCCCCGCTCCGGATTGTTGATCATGACATGGGTCACCGCGCCGATAATCCGGCCATCCTGGAGAATGGGACTGCCGCTCATACCCTGGACGATGCCGCCGGTGGCCTCCAGGAGCCGCTGGTCCGTGATCTCCAGCAGCAGGTCCTGGGTACCGCCGCCCTCCAGCACCCGGACCACCTCCACGGCGAACTCCTCCACCGTATCCCCGCTGACGTTGGAGAGGATCGCCGCGCTTCCGGCGTGGACCTGATCCCGGCGCGCCACCGGCACCGCCGTCCGGGCCTCCACAAAGTCACAGGACTCCATGGTTCCGAACACACCCCGCTCGGTATTGGCCTGGAGGGAGCCCATATCCCGGGTTAAATCGAAGCTGCCCTTCAGCTCCCCGGGCTCACCGGCGGCTCCCCTTTTCACCGCCTTTACCTGGGCGTCCATCACCGAGCCGTCCCCCAGGGGCATCAGCAGCCCCGTGTCGCTGTCGGTGATGCCGTGGCCCAGGGCGCCGAAGGCCCCGGTCTCCGGATCGTAGAAGGTCACGGTTCCGATACCTGCCATGCTGTCCCGAATCCAGGCCCCCAGCCGGTAGGTGCCGTCAGGCCCCAGCACCGGCTCCGCCGCCAGGGTCAGGTCCTCGCCCTCCCGGTTCACCGTCAGATCCACTGTGCCCCCGCACTGGAGCATGGCGGCAAACTGCTCGGAGCTCTCCACCTCCCTGCCGTTGGCCTCCTCGATGACGTCCCCTATCCGAAGGCCGCAGTCGGCGCCGGGGGTAGCCTTCCCGGTCTGGCCGTCCACCTCCGCCAGACCGATGACCACC
>JAIEIQ010000088.1 GCA_029065305.1 Oscillospiraceae bacterium | reverse complement strand
CGGTCCGGGGGGCTAGGCTGCTGGGGGAGGCGGATGTGGTTATCTATGCCGGGAGCCTGGTCAATCCGGAGCTGCTTCGGTACACGAAAGAGGGGTGTGAGATCCACAACAGCGCGGAGATGACGTTGGAGCAGGTGCTGGCGGTGGTGAAAGGGGCGGAAGCTGCCGGAAAAACCACCGTCCGACTCCACACCGGGGATGCCAGCATCTATGGCGCGGTTCGGGAACAGTTCGATGAACTGGAGAAATTGGGCGTCGAATACGATGTTTGCCCCGGCGTCAGCTCCTTCTGCGGAGCGGCAGCGTCCCTGCGGACGGAGTACACCCTGCCGGATGTGAGCCAGACTGTTATCATCACCCGCGCCGCTGGACGGACGGCGGTTCCGGAGAGGGAGTCCATCGCCGCGCTGGCTGGCCATGGGGCCACGATGGTTCTATTTTTGAGCACTGGTCTGACGGAAAAGCTCCAGTGGGAGCTGCTGGAGGGCGGTTACGCCAGTGAGACGCCTGCCGCCGTGGTCTACAAGGCCACCTGGCCTGACGAAAAAATCTTCCGCTGTACAGTCGGAACCCTGGATAAAACAGTCAAAGAGAACAGCTTGACGAAGACCGCTCTTATTATTGTGGGGGACTGTATGGGGGAGCGTTATCTCCGGTCTAAGCTCTACGATCCGGGCTTTGCCACGGAATTCCGGGCGGCGGAGCAATGAGGACTGCTATTTTCGCGTTCAGCCGCCGGGGATGCACCGCCGCCGGACGGATTCGGGATGTGCTGGGCGGGGAGTGCCGGTGTTACACCATGGAAAAATATTGCACGAAGGGCTTCGCGCCGATTGCTCCGCCTTTGACGGACTTTACGGGGCCCGTTTTTGCTTGGGCAGATGCTTTGGTGTTTGTAGGTGCCTGCGGCATTGCGGTGCGGGCTGTCGCTCCGCACCTTCGGGACAAGCGGACTGACCCGGCGGTAGTGGTGGTGGATGAACTAGAGAAATTCGTCATATCTCTGCTTTCAGGGCACATCGGCGGAGCCAACAATTTGGCGGAACGTTTGGCGGCGGCGCTGGGATCTGTGCCAGTGGTGACAACCGCCACGGATGTGAGTGGACGATTCGCTGTAGACGCCTGGGCTGTGAAGCGGGGGCTGCATATTGTCAGCAAGGAGGCCGCAAAAGCTGTTTCCGCCGCTGTTTTGGAGGACTCTGTGCCGCTTTGCACGGACTTCCCTATTGCTGGAGATCTGCCGGCGGGAGTTGAGATGGGAGGGATGGGAGATGTTGGGATTTGCATTTCCTGGAAAAATCAGTCCCCATTTCGCAAAACGCTTCTTCTGGCACCACCGGTCCTGCACTTGGGAATCGGGTGCCGCCGGGGAACAAATGTGGAAGCCATTGCGTCTCTTGTGGAGCGGGTTTTGGAAGAAGCTGGAGCTCTGCCGGAGGCGGTCAAAGTGGTTGCTTCTATCGATTTGAAACAGGATGAACCTGGACTTTTAGAGTTCTGCCGGCAGCGAAAATGGCCGGTTTCCTTTTACTCCGCGAAGGAGCTTTCAGATGTGGAGGGGGAGTTTACTCCCTCAAGGTTTGTTCAAAAGACCACCGGTGTAGACAATGTATGTGAGCGGGCGGCACTGCTAGGAGCGGAGCGATTATTGGTAAAAAAGATTGCAAAAGACGGTGTAACGGTTGCTTTAGCTGTCGAAAGTTGGGAGGTTTGTTTTGATGGGTAAGCTGTCTGTAGTGGGCATCGGCCCAGGCGGTTATGAGGATATGACGATCCGTGCGGACCGGGTGCTGACTACCTGTGAGGTGATTGTCGGCTATCACGTTTATGTAGATCTGGTTCGTGACCGGTATCCGGACAAGGAGTTTTTGACCACCCCCATGACTCGGGAGACGGAGAGGTGTCAAATGGCTCTGGATGCCGCGCGGGCGGGAAAAGAAGTTGCTATGGTCTGCTCCGGGGACAGCGGTATCTACGGCATGGCGGGTCTGCTTTACGAACTGCGCGGTGAGGAGGCGGAACCGGAGATTTCGGTCATTCCGGGCCTCACCGCCGCCTGCTCTGGCGGAGCAATTTTAGGCGCGCCGCTGACTCACGACTTTGCCGTTATCAGCCTCAGTGACCGCCTGACTGCCTGGGAAACCATCGAAAAGCGTCTGGAAGCTGCCGCTGCGGCGGACCTTTCCATCGTTCTCTACAACCCTGCCAGCCGGGGCAGGCCGGACTATTTGTGCAAGGCTTGCAGCATTTTGCTGCGGCATTTACCGGCGGACCGGCCCTGCGGTGTAGCCAGAAATATTGGCCGGACGGGGGAAAGCGGGGAACTGCTGACGTTGGAACAGCTCCTGAACTATCCGGCGGATATGTTCTGTACGGTCTTTATTGGCAACGCGCAGACCCGGATTGTCGCCGGGCGGCTGGTCACACCCAGGGGATATAGACATGGATAAATTTTGCGTTTTTGCCGGTACTGCCGAGGGGCGGGAGCTGGTGGAATTTCTCTTGGAGCAGGGCGCGGCTATAACCGCCTGCGTAGCCACGGAATACGGACGGACCCTGCTGCCGGAGGGTGCGGAAAACCTGACCGTCTCCGCCCGGCGGCTGTCGGGGGAAGAGATTGCCGGCCTCCTGAAACTGGAGAAATTTGCTATGGTGGTGGATGCCACTCACCCCTATGCCCGCATGGTTACGGAGGAAATTGCCGGGGCCTGCGATAAAACCGGGACGGCCTATCTGCGGCTGCTGCGGGGGAGCATGGATGGGGATGCGCTGTACCTGCCCGACATCCCGGCGGCGGTGGAGCATCTGTCCCGGCAGGAGGGGAATATCCTGCTGACCACCGGCAGCAAGGAACTGGAGAAATATGCCGGACTTCCGGGCTTTACACAGCGGGTTTACGCCCGGGTGCTGCCCATGGAGGACTCCCTGCGCCTCTGTCAGGCGGCGGGCCTGCCGCCCAGCCATATCCTGGCTATGCAGGGCCCGTTTTCCAAGGAGATGGACACAGCCATGCTGCGGGCGGTGGACGCCCGGTTTTTGGTGACGAAGGACACCGGCGCGGCGGGAGGATTTCAGGAAAAGCTGGAGGCCTGCCGGGAGGCGGGGGTGATCCCGGTGGTGATAGGCCGTCCGCCCCAGCGGGAGGGACTGGACCTGCCGGAGACGATGGCGCTGCTCTGCGAAAAATATGGATTTTCCGTTCGTCCGAAGGTGTGGGTAACCGGCATCGGCCCCGGCGGACGGGGCGGCATAACGCTGGATGCCCTCCGCGTGCTGGGGGAGGCCCGGTGCGTCATCGGTGCGGCCAGAATGCTGGAGGCGGCAGGCCGTCCGGGCCAGCGGCTGGTGGAGGCCGTCGCGGCGGAGGACGTTGCCGCCGCTGTCCGGGAGAACCGCTTCTGCCGCCGGATCGCTGTGGCAGTGAGCGGGGACGCGGGATTTTTCAGCGGAGCGAAAAAGCTTCTGCCGCTTCTGACAGACTGCGATGTGGAAGTGGTGCCGGGCCTTAGTTCCCTGGTCTGTCTCTGTGCCCGGCTGGGCGTCTCCTACGAGGACGTTGTCCCCGTCAGCCTCCATGGGCGGGAGCGGGATATTGCTGCCGATGTCCGCTCCCACCGCCGGGTTTTCGCTTTGGTTGGCGGAGAGAACGGCGTGGGAAAGCTCTGCCGCCGTCTGGCAGAGGCCGGGCTGGGAGAGGTGCGGGTGTCCGTAGGGGAGCGCCTGGGATACCAGGATGAATCGGTCACAACAGATACGGCCTCGGCGTTGGCGGAGCGGTGGTTTTCACCCCTCAGCGCGGTCCTTGTTGAGAACGAGAGGGCTGGAAAACGGGTGGTGACCCACGGCCTGCCGGACAGCGCCTTCCTCCGGGAGGAGGGGGTGCCCATGACCAAGAGCGAGGTCCGCAGTGTTGCCCTCTCCAAGCTGGCGCTGACGGAGGACGCGGTGTGCTGGGATATCGGGGCGGGCACCGGATCCGTATCGGTGGAGATGGCGCTCCAGGCCCGGCTGGGCCGGGTCTATGCGGTGGAAAAAAAGTCCTCCGCCCTGGCGCTCCTGGAGGAGAACAGGCAGAGGTTTTACCTGGAGAATTTGACCGTTGTGGGCGGAGCGGCCCCGGCAGCGCTGGAGGCCCTGCCGCCGCCGGACTGCGTCTTTCTGGGCGGCAGCTCCGGAAATCTGCGGGAAATCTTGGAGCTTGTGCGGAGGAAAAATCCCTCCGCCCGCATTGTGGCCGCAGCTGTCACGCTGGAGACAGCTGCGGAGCTGACCGCCTGGGCAAAGGCGGAGGCGCGGGAGGACTGGGAGGCGGTGTCCCTGTCGGCGGCCCGGAGCCGGGAGGCGGGATCCTACCATTTGATGACCGCCCAGAACCCGGTCTGGCTATTCTGTTTCCAGGGATCCGGCCGGAGGGAGCGCGAATCGTAAAATGGATTTTTTTATCAATCATTCCGGCCTCTGCGCTATTCTGGCCGGATTTGGAATGGACCTGCTGTGGGGCGATCCCCGCTGGATCCCCCATCCGGTGGTCCTGATTGGAAAGCTGATTTCCGCCCTGGAGCGGGTTCTGCGCCGGGTGCTTCCCGCCACAAAAAGCGGGGAGCGGCTGGCCGGAGGCCTGCTCTGGCTGCTGACAGCCGCCGCCTCCACAGCGGCGCCCTGGCTGATGCTGCGGCTGTGCGCGCAGGTGAACCCCTGGCTGCGGCTGGCCGTGGAGAGCGGGATGTGCTGGCTGATTTTGGCCGCAAAATCCCTGAAAACGGAGAGTATGCGGGTTTATACCGCACTGGAGTCTGGGGATATCCACGCGTCCCGCCGCGCGGTGTCCATGATTGTGGGCCGGGATACGGCGGAGCTGGACGGCGCGGCCGTCACCCGGGCGGCGGTGGAGACCGTGGCGGAAAACACCTCGGACGGCGTGATTGCGCCGCTGTTCTATCTGGCGCTGGGAGGCGCGCCGCTGGGGTTTCTCTATAAGGCGGTGAACACCATGGACTCCATGCTGGGCTATGTGGAGGAGCCCTACCGGCACATCGGACTGGTTCCGGCAAAGCTGGACGATTTGTTCAACTTCATTCCAGCCCGGATCTCCGCCCTGCTGATGCTGGCGGCGGGGGCGCTGCTGGGGATGGATGTCAAAAACGGCTGGCGGATTTTCCGCCGGGACCGGTACAGCCACGCCAGCCCCAATTCCGCCCAGACGGAGTCGGTTTGCGCCGGACTGCTGGGCCTGCGCCTGGCGGGGGACGCCAGCTACCACGGACAGCTCCACAAAAAGCCCTTCATCGGCGACCCGCTCCGGCCCATCGAGCACCGGGATATTCCCCGGGCCTGCCGCCTGATGTACGGGACGGCGCTTCTTGCCCTGGTGCTGATAGCTGCTGTGCGCCTGCTGATGGCTTGAGCTCCATCTTACAAAATCGTTCTCAAAAACCCGACCGCCGCCTCTGCCGCCGCTTTGTGGCAGGCGGGGGCCGGGTAATTTTGGAAGCGCGTATCCCCTGTGGAAGCCGGCGGGAGAGGGAGGTACCACGCCCTCTCCCCAGTCTCCTTCCGGAAGCGCTCCACGGCCCGCTCCAGCTGGGGCTTCAACTGATCTCCCGCCATGCCGTAGGCCCATACCAGCTTAGCCCCAGGGTTGCAGCGCCGGAGCTTCCGGAGAAACGCCGACGCCCGCTCCTCAAACCGCGCCAGTCCCTCCGGCGCGTCGGACTGCTGGAAGGGCGCTCCGTCCGGCCCAAACCAGGGGGGCTGCGCCATGGCGTGGGCGTCGACGCTGCCCAGATTTACTATCACCGCATCCGGTCGCCAAGCGGCAAAATCGTTGCAGCTCTGCGCCCCCAGGGAGCGGCAGGCATCCCCCAGGGAGGGGCCGCATACCGTTTCGTACCAGGCCGGCAGCGCGTGGCGGGGATCATTGTCCCAGCCGGAGCGGACCCCCCAGCCGCTCTGGCTGACAACCCGGAAGTCCGCCTCCAGCGCGTCCGCCGTCAGCCGGGGCCAGGCTCCGTAGCCGCTGAAAAAGGCGGGAAGACGGTCAAAGTCCCCCTCGCCGCCGGCCACACCCTCCCCGCTGGCGAGGCCGTCCCCCACAAACTCC
>JAIEIQ010000087.1 GCA_029065305.1 Oscillospiraceae bacterium | reverse complement strand
CTACCTCACCGAGGGCCGGGCTTTCGGCCCCCACGGCGAGGGGCTGATCATCGCCAACTCCATCGCCCACTACGACGACGCGATCTCCCGGGAGCTGACGGAGCGGACCAAGCGGGCCAACCTGGAGATGCGGGGGCTGGGGTACAAGCCCTATGTGGCCCCGGCGCTCAGCTCGGGGGCGCTGAGCCTGCTGGCCTGCCTGCGGGGAGAGTGGCACTGCTCGTCCGTTTTCCTGGACGGGATTTTCTTCGGGATCCGCAACCGCCTGACGGCGGAGGGGTGCGAGATGGAGCAGCTGGAGCTGCCGGAGAAGCTCATGGAGCGGATTCGGGAGACGGCGGCGGGGCTCAAAGCGATTGACTGACGCCCTGGGGCACGGCCAGCCGTGCCCCCAGCTGTATCCCCATAGCGAACACCTCCGCCCCCCAGCGGAGACGCAGGGCTGTGACGGTATCCGACAGCCGGATCCGCTCCTCGGTGGAGAGGTTCATTGTCTCGATCAATTCTTTCAGGGTTTTTTCTTCATTCGCGAAGATTTCCTTTAATTGCGGCTCGGCGTAGTTGTCATACAACCATTCATATGTGCGGTTCATTGCACTTTCTCCTTTACACAGACTTTTTCATGTGCTACTTTGTATTATACACATTTATTTATTAGTGTCAAGAGCTTTAGAGGTTTTTATGGATGTGACAGGAAAAATTTTTCCAAGTAGAATTAAAGAACTTAGAAAACAAAAGGGCGTAAGGCAGGTAGATGTAGCCGCCGTTTTGAACTGCACATACCAGCATTATCAAAAAATTGAATATGGGCAGGTCAATATTCCAGCTACAACATTAATGACTCTAGCGGGCTATTTTGATGTTTCCGCAGATTATATTTTGGGCTTAACAGATAATCGCAAAAGTTCAGTGCCACCTGGAACACCGCAACTTACCGTAATCATGCCTGAAAACAAATACACAGCGGAATTAAAAAAGGACCTCTCTGCCATCGTTCCGGCGGGGACTCTCTGGCGGGACCCGGCGGACGGGGTAAAGGGCCTGCGGGGCCGCAGGCTTCTTTTCGCCGTGTGCCTGGACGAGTACGGATGCAGTGTGGAATACTACCGCCTCCTCTGCGCCCTCCGCCAGGACACCAGCCTTCTGGAGGGCTGTCTCGGCGCGGTGATCGTCACCGGCATGGGGGAGCTCTACACCAAGGATGTGGCCCGGGATCTGGTCCTGGCGGCGAACCTCTCCGGCTGCGCCTTTCTGGGCCGGCCCCTGGTGGAGGCCACCGGCTCCCTGCGCAACTTCCGGGTCCAGGCGGAGATCCACGGCACCGACGAGGCCTCCGCCTTCCGGCTGGCCATGGCGGAGCTGGTGGAGCGGCTGCTCTACTGGCCTCCCCTGCCCCCGCTGAAGAAGCTGGTGGCCCTCCACGCCTCCGTGCGCTCCACCAGCAACACCCTGGCCCTGTGGGAGCTGGTGAAGCGGAACCTGCCGGAGGACATTGAGATCCAGGAGCTGTGCCTGCGCAACAACACCGTAGCCGACTGCAACGGCTGCGCCTACACCACCTGCCTCCACTTCGGCGAGCGGGGGGGCTGCTTCTACGGCGGGCCTATGGTGGACGAGGTGTTCCCGGCGGTCCGGGAGTGCGACGCCCTGGTGATGCTCTGCGCCAACTACAACGACGCCTTTGCCGCCAACCTCACCGCCTTTGTCAACCGCCTGACGGCCCTCTTCCGCCAGAGCCGGTTCTACGACAAGCGGCTCTATGGCCTGGTGGTCTCCGGCTACTCCGGCGGGGACCTGCTGGCCCGGCAGCTCATCTCGTCGCTGAACATGAACAAGAGCTTTTACCTGCCCCCCCGGTTCTGCCTGCTGGAGACCGCCAATGAGAAGGGCAGTCTGATTCGCCTGCCCGGTGTGTCGGACCGGGGCGCGGACTTTGCCCGGCACATGATGGAGGCGTAGCATGGAGGGATCTGTCAACGGCCTGGACCTCGTCTGGGAGATCGGCGCGGAGGGGGCCGCCATCCTCCGCGTAAAGGCTGCGGGCCATACGGCCGTCCTGCCGGAGGAGCTGGAGGGCCTGCCGGTGACGGCGCTGGGGGACCGGGCCTTCGCCCCCGCCCCCGGGGAGGAGCCCCAGCGGGAGCTGCGGGAGCTGCGGGAGCTGACGCTGCCGGAGACTCTGGAGCGCGTGGGGGACTACGCTCTCTACGGCTGCACGGGTCTGGAGCGGATCCGGGTCTGGTCCGGGACGGAGACCTGGGGCAGCGGGTGTCTGATGAACTGCCGGAGCCTGAAGCACCTGGAGGTCTCCGGCGCGTCCGACGGCGGCGGGGCCCTGGCCTACTTCGCCGGGGAGCTGGCGGGGGAGCTGGACGCCGCCGTCTTCGCGGACGGACAGCTTGTTCTGCGGCTGGTGTTCCCGGAGTATATCGAGAGCTACGAGAACAACGACCCCGCCCACCACTTTGACTTCCACCTCTACGGCCCCGGCTTCCCCTACCACAGCGCCTTCCGGAGGAAGCGGCTGGACCTGGGCCTCTACGACGGGGCCTGGGAGGAAACCCTGCGCCGGGAGCACGACCCCGGGTGTATTCTGCGCCTGGCGTGGTGCCGCCTGCGATATCCGGCGGGGCTGAGCCCCAGGGCCCAGGCGAGGTACGAGGCCTATACTGCCCCCAGGGCGGGGGCGGTTTTGTCCTGGCTGGTCCGGGAGCGGGACGCCGGGGGACTGAGCTGGACCCTGGAGCGGTTCCGGCCCGGACAGGAGGCCGTGGCGGAGGCGGCGGCTCTGGCCCGGGAGCTGGGGGCCACGGAGGCGATGGCCCTGCTGCTGGAGGCGTCGGGACAGCGGCGGCCGGCGGGAAAAGCGAAGCGGTTTGATTTATAATTCTCCAGGGGGAACGCCCATGCCAAAGGACCTGAATGAAATCGGCCTGGAAATCCTCCAGGCCGCGCGAAACGAGCTCTATCTGCACCTGCCCTACCTGGACGCGGCTCTGTGCGCTCTGCGCTTCGAGCCCGGGGCGGACAGGACCATGTTCATTGCCGCCGACGGGGAATCCCTCTACTACAGCGGGGCCTACCTGTCGGACCGGTTTCTGCGCTCCCCCGCGGCGGTCAACCGGATCTACCTCCACACGGTGCTCCACTGCATCCTCCGGCACATCGCCAAGAAGCGGGGCCGGGACAGCGCCCTCTGGGATCTCAGCTGCGATATCGCGGTGGAGAGCGTTTTGGAGGGGCTGGACTGCCCCTGTACGGCGGTGTCCGGGGTCCGGCCCCTGCGGCTGAAGCTCTGGGGTGAACTGCGGGAAAGGATGAAGGTCCTGACGGCGGAGGGGATTTACCGGGAGCTCCTGCGTCAAAAGCTGCCGGAGTACGAGCTTGCCCGGCTCCAGCAGGAGTTCTTCGCCGACGACCACGGCCTCTGGGACCCGGAGGGCCGGGACGAGGAGCAGCAGCAGCGCCAGGACCAGCGGTGGCAGGACCTGGCGGGCCGGGCCCAGACGGCCATGGACACCGTGCTGGGGGGACAGGCCCAGGGGGGCGAGGCCATCTATGAGCAGGTGAAGGTGGCCAGCCGGGAGAGCGTGGACTACCGGGCGTTTCTGCGCCGGTTCGCCGCCTGCCGGGAGGTCATGGAGGCCGACGGCGACGCCTTCGACTACACCTTCTACACCTACGGCCTGCAACTATACGGGAACATGCCCCTCATTGAGCCGCCGGAGACCCGGGAGGAGCGGCGGGTGGAGGACTTTGTCATCGCCATCGACACCTCCATGTCCACCTCCGGGGAGATGGTTCGGGCGTTTCTGGAGGAGACCTACAGCATCCTGCGGAGCGCCTCCACCTTCACCCGCCGGGTGAATATCCGGATCCTACAGTGCGACGACCAGCTCCGGCGGGACGACGCCATCGCCAATCTGGACGAGCTGCGCTCCTATATGGAGAGCTTCCAGCTCTCCGGGGGCAGCGCCACGGACTTCCGGCCCGTGTTCGCCCACGTGGACCGCCTTCGGGAGGCGGGCGTCTTTACCCAGCTGCGGGGGATGATCTATTTCACTGACGGCATGGGGATCTTTCCGAAAAAGCGGCCCGATTACGAGACGGCCTTCATTTTGACCGGGGAGCCGCCCATGGCGGTTTCATTCCCGCCCTGGGCCATCCGGCTGGTCCTGGGGGAGGAGAACATCAGCCGCTGGACGGCAGGAGGAGACGGCGCATGAATATTCAGCAGGCCAAGCAGGAGATTCTGAACACTCTGCGGGCATATGCCATCAGGGATGCTCTGGGGGAGTACGCGATTCCCCCCGTCCGACAGCGGCCCGTTCTGCTGATGGGCCCTCCGGGCATCGGGAAAACCCAGATCATGGAGCAGATCGCCGCCGAGGCTGGGGTGGGGCTGGTATCCTACACCATCACCCACCACACCCGGCAGAGCGCGGTGGGCCTGCCCTTCATCGAGAAGCAGACCTTCAGCGGGCGGGAGTTTTCAGTGACGGAGTACACCATGAGCGAGATTCTGGCCTCCGTGTACCAGCTTATGGAGAAAACAGGGGTGCGGGAGGGCATTCTGTTTCTCGACGAGATCAACTGCGTCAGCGAAACTTTAGCCCCCATGATGCTTCAGTTCCTCCAGTGCAAGCGCTTCGGCAACCAGACCCTTCCCGCCGGGTGGCTCATCGTGGCCGCGGGGAATCCCCCGGAGTACAACAAGTCCGTCCGGGATTTCGACGTGGTGACGCTGGACCGGGTCCGGCGGATGGATGTGCGGGAGGACTACCCCGCCTGGAAAAAATACGCCGCCCGGAAGGGCCTCCACAGCGCGGTGACCTCCTATCTGGACATCAAAAAGGACCACTTCTACCGGGTGGAGAACACGGTGGACGGCCTCCAGTTCGTCACCGCCCGGGGGTGGGAGGATCTGAGCGAAATCCTCTTCGCCTATGAGAAGCTAGGTATCCCCGTCACCCGGGAGGTGGTGGGGGAATACCTCCAGCTCCCCGCCATCGCCAAGGACTTCGCCAACTACCTGGATCTCTACAACAAATACCGGGGGTCCTACCGCGTGGAGGAGATTCTGGCGGGCCGGTGGGAGCGACTGGCCCTCTCCCAGCTGGCCGGGGCACCCTTCGACGAGCGGCTGGCGGTGATGAGCCTGCTCCTCAGCCGCCTTACCGAGGCCGCCCGGCGGACCCGCTGGCAGGACCAGCTGTGTGAGGATCTGTACGCCGGCCTCTCCGCCCTCCGGGACCGGATCGCCCAGGGGGCGGACGCGGCGGAGGCGCTGGCCGGGCTCGTGGAGCGCCGCCGGGAGGCCCTGCGGCGGGGCGGTGAGGCCGGGAGCCTGGACCGGGAGGGCCGGAGGCGGCTTCTGGCGGAGCTGGCAAAGCTGGAGGCGTACCAGCGGGCGCTGCTCCAGGAGGCCGGGGCGGAGGCTATGGAGTTGATTCGGGAGCGGTTCGCCGCCGAGACGGCGGAGCGGGAGCGGCTGGGGGCGGAGACCGGCAGATTCTTCGACTGCGCCTTCCGGTATCTGGAGGAGGCCCTGGGGGAGAGTCAGGAGCTGGTGATCTTTGTCACCGAGGTCACCGCCGGATACGACACCTCCTGGTTTGTAGAGAACTTCGGCTGCGAGGCCTACTACCGCCACAACCGGGAGCTGCTCTTCGACCAGACCCGCAGCAGAATCCGGAGAGAAATTGAGGCGCTGGAGTAGTCCGGAGCCGCCATGCCTGTATGGAAGCGGGCAGGCGCCCTTCTTATAAAGGGACATGTCAATACGCCCCTTGCAATTTCATCCGCCGCGTGGTATCGTAAAGGGGAGAATTTCCAGCTCCCTCCGCGGGGCTTAACGCAAGGAGGTTTCGCCATGGACAGCGCCAGTATTTTCCACATCCCCTTCCACCCCTTCGGGCGCTTCCAGGAGAGCGCCGCCCGCCGCAACGGGGTATTTCCCCTGTTCTGGTCCTGCGGCGGCTTGGAGCTCCGCTTTACCGGGTCCCGGCTCCACCTGATTCTGGAGGCGGCGTTTTCCCAGTCCGAGCCCTGGATTCTGGTGGAGCTGAACGGCGCGCCTATTATCCGGATGCCGCTGCGCCCCGGCGTCAACGACCTGTGCGTGCTTCGGGGCGTGGAGGAGGGGCCGGTGAAGCGGGTGCGCCTCTTCCGGGAGAGCCCGCCGGTGCCCGCCGACCTCCGCCAGCGGCTGCTGGTTCAGGAGGTTCAGTGGGAGGGGGGCGCGTTTCTGCCTGCGGAGGAGAGGGGCGTCCGGCTGGAGG
>JAIEIQ010000086.1 GCA_029065305.1 Oscillospiraceae bacterium | reverse complement strand
GCTTACAGCTTGATCTCGATCTCCACGCCGGCGGGCAGCTCCAGGCTCATCAGGGCCTCCACGGTCTTGGGGCTGGATTTGGTGATGTCGATCAGGCGCTTGTGGGTGCGGCGCTCAAACTGCTCACGGCTGTCCTTGTACTTGTGGACGGCCCGGAGGATGGTGACAACCTCCTTCTTGGTGGGCAGGGGGATGGGGCCGGAGACGGCCGCGCCGGTGCGCTTGGCGGTCTCGACGATCTTCTCAGCGGACTGATCGATGACCTGGTGGTCATAGGCCTTCAGGCGGATGCGGATCATTTCTTTTGCCATTGTTCGTTCCTCCATAATTTGTACAAAGTAGTGTCTCCTGCTCCTTACTCTGTACGGCGAGAAGTTCTTCCCGCTTATCCGTGCGTATCATTCCAGCTCATAGAAAATACCGGCGCAAAATGGCCGGTACTTGTCCATGGCGCGGCGATTTACGCCAGCGGAAGGGACCTTCTCAGCCGCCCGATTATCGGACATACTCCGCGGAAGTTACCGGCTCTGCCGCAATCTCCCGCATCATCGCAGACGCGGTGCGGGCGTAAAATCCCCGCACAAGCTCGATTATCATACCGTATATCAAACGGAATGTCAAGAGAAATTTCTCTTTTTTCATAAATTTTGCGAAAATTTTTTGTACATGCCTCCAAAGGCCCGCATTTCATCCCGTATCCAGCACCGCGCTCCCCCGGAACCGCTCTTCCTCCTCCACCCGGCCGTCAAAGGGGACCGTCTTCTCCTCCGGCTCCTCCGCGCGGTTGACCACAATCACCTCATCGCCGTCCAAAATAATCCGGTCGCCGTAGTGGACCTCCATCGGCGGCAGATCCTCCGGCACGGGGGGCGGCAGCTCCTCGTCCGGGTCCTTCCCCAGGTTCTGCAAAAACCGTTCCCGCTCCAGCCCGTAGGCCTCCGCGTCCACATCGTAAATCCATCCGCTCCACCGGTTTCCGCCCTCGGGCCCCACCCGCAGGCACAGCAGACTGCGCATGGGCAGGGCGCGGTCATAGGGGTGCCGGCCGTTGCAGGTCTCCAGAAAATCCGCCAGAGCCTCCAGCTGATCCTCCCAGCCCTCCTCCGACAGCTCCAGGTCCAGCCAGCTGTCCTCCTCCGCTCTCCGGATGCCCTCCGCCCCGCACAGCGCCTCCAGCTCCCCGGCCAGCACCTTGTCCACATAGTACACCCAGAAAACGTGGTACTCGTCGCGGACAATCTCCGGGATAGGGCTCCCTGTGGAAACCCCTACCAGATCCCACGCCTCGAAGGTCAAGTCCGTGTTTTCCACCGGGGCCAGGGTGTAGATTACCCCCTCCCGCACATAGCGGCTGTCGAGGTGGGTCTCGCGGAGCTCCTCCCGCCGCAGGATGGCAAACGCCTCTCCGTAGGTCTCCTCCAGTTCCTTCATCACCTGCTTTTCCGTGTAGAGGCGCTCCTTCTTCCCGCACTGGCTCAGCAGGAGCAGCAACCCCGCAAACAGCAGCGCCAGTATCCGTATCATTCTCCGCCCTCCCGGCTACGCCCTCCGCAGCCTCTCCAGCAGCGCCTGAAACTCCTCGTTCAGGGGACAGCCCACCTCCACCGCCTCTCCGGTCCGTGGGTGGACAAACCGCAGGCCCACCGCGTGGAGGCACTGGCCGGTGAGGCCCGGCACAGGCTTCCTGGCCCCGTACACCGTGTCCCCGTAGATGGGGTGGCCGGTGTGGGCCATGTGGACCCGGATCTGGTGGGTCCGGCCCGTCTCCAGCCGGCAGCGCACATGGGTAAGGCCCGGAAACCGCTCCAGAACCTCCCAGTGGGTCACGGCCCGCCTCCCGCCGGGGACCACCGCCATTTTCTTCCGGTCCGAGGGGCACCGGCCGATGGGGGCGTCCACTGTCCCGCCGTCCTCCCGGAGCGCGCCCACCACCACCGCCTCGTAGGTCCGGGCCAGGGTGTGGTCCGAGAGCTGGGCGGCCAGGGCCTGGTGGGCGGCGTCGTTCTTGGCGGCGATGATGAGGCCGCTGGTGTCCCGGTCGATGCGGTGGACAATGCCCGGGCGCAGCTTTCCCCCCACGCCGCTGAGGCTCCCGCCGCAGTGGTGGAGCAGGGCGTTGACCAGGGTGCCGTCCGGGTGGCCGGGGGCCGGGTGGACCACCAGCCCCGCCGGCTTGTTGACCACAATCACGTCCCCGTCCTCGTACACCACGTCCAGGGGGATGTCCTGGGGCAGGGCGTCCGCCGGCTCCGGGTCCGGCCGCGCCGCCTCCACAAGCTCCCCGCCCTCCAGCCGCCCGCT
>JAIEIQ010000085.1 GCA_029065305.1 Oscillospiraceae bacterium | reverse complement strand
GCCAGGAAGAAGTCCGTCTCCCCGAAGTCATAGCTTTTCGCCATGTACTGCTTGACGCACACGTCCAGGGCGTACTGGTAGAGGTATAGATACAGCTCCCGCTTGTCCTTGAAGTAGTGGAACAGCAGGCTCTTTGACACGCCGGCCCGTTTTGCGATAGAATCGGCGGAGGTCTTTTTGAAGGTGTTGTCCCCGAACTCCAGCATGGCGCTGTTTCGGATGAGGTCCTGCCGTGCCTCCGGCAGGGAGAAGAATTTCTTGTTCACGGCCCCGCCTCCCTTCCCCCACACCATACCGCCGTTGACCATTTTGGTCAACACCCCCGGCAAAAAAATTTTTTCCGCCTGTGGGATATTCCGCCGCCCCGGCGGGTATTCCAGGTGAGACGCGTTTCAAGGAGAGTCCTGCCCTATGCTGACAGAACGGGAATTCACCGCTGCGGCGGAACAATATCTGGATATGGCCTACCGCCTGGCCCTCAACGCCTGCGGCAGCGCCGCCGACGCCGAGGACGCGGTGCAGAACGCCATGCTGCGGCTGTGGCGGACGGACACGGCGTTTGAGAGCGGGGAGCACCTGCGGCGGTGGATCATCCGGGTGACGCTCAACGAGTGCCGCCGCATCACCGGCCACCCCTGGCGGAGGCGGAGCGTGCCCCTGGAGAGCTGCCCGGAGCCGGTCCTTGAGGACCGGGAGAAGCGGGCGCTGTGGGAGGCCGTGGCGGCGCTGCCGGAGAAGTACCGGGTGCCCCTGTACCTCTACTACTATGAGGGGTACGATGTAAACGAGGTGGGGGAGCTGCTGGACTTGAAGCCCTCCACCGTCCAGACCCGGCTGGCCAGAGGGCGGGAGAGGCTGAAAAAACTGCTGACGGAGGACTGAGCCATGGAGAAACGATACAGGGAATTATTCGACGGGGTCCGCGCCTCCCAGCGCCTGCGAACGGAGGTATTGAACATGAACAAGCTGGAACGGAACGAGAAGCGCCGGGGCCTGGGGGCCCGGCACGTGCTGGCCCTGGCGGCGGTCATTGCCCTGCTGTCGGTGGTGACGGTAGTAGCGGTGGCCCAGGTGGAGGCGGACCCCACCCTGGGGAACCTCTTTGTGGGGGATGACGCGGGCTACGGCCAGAGCAGCGGCGTTGTGGGCCGCCAGGTGGAGCACAACGGCTGGAAGGCGACCGTCACCGACTGTGTGGGGGATAAGTACCGGGCCTATATCGGCATCGAGGTGGAGGCCCCGGAGGGGACCGTTTTGGATGAGGGGCTGTACGCCATGTGGGTGGACAACGACTTCGACACCGGCGGAAGAGAGGAGAGGCCCTACTCCCGCGGGGGGTTCGCCTACTCCTTCGAGGACGACGACCCCACGGACAACAAGGTCCGCCTGCGCTATGACTGGTCCTCCGCTGACGGAGGGGCCAATCATGTGAAGCTGCGGCTGAAGCTGTCGGACTTCCATAAGAACCACGGCTATCTCTATGAGGAGAGTAATTGGGACCGGGAGACCCTGTGCGAGGGCGAGTGGGACTTCGGCTGGATGGACATCGACTACACCGACAGCATGATCCATCTGGAGCCCAACGTGGAGATCCCCGGCGGGGACGGGCTGGTTCTGACGGCGGCGGACGTCTCGCCCCTGGGGATTCGGCTCTATTACGAGGGGCATATCTGGTATGTGGATTGGGTGGACAACTGGTTTGTCCCCAACGTGGCCGGGACCGTCCGGGTTCTGGACGTGGACGGAAACGATCTGCTGGAGAACCGGGAGATCGAGAGCTTTGCCGGGTACTACTCCTTTACGCCCCGCTACGACAGCTGCCGGGAGATGGCGCGGCTGAATATTGTGGATTTGGACCGGATCGGGTCCATCATAGTGGCCGGGGTGGAGATTCCGGTGCAGCAATAGAAGCGAAAAGCGCCCCGGGAGAGAGGATCTCCCGGGGCGCTTCCTTCTGTGGGGACGGCCCGCAGTCCTGCGAATAGAACAAAAAAGGACCTATACAACCGCCCGGCTTTGTGCTATAATGCCATTATCATTCCCACAGCAGAGACAGGAGGTCGATCTACCATGAGCAAGAGCGTAGGCCGGAGCATGATCCGCGTGGACGCCTTCGACAAGGCGGCGGGCCGCGCCCAGTATACCGACGATCTGTGCGGCAGGAACGCGCTGGTCACAAGGCTCGTCCACTCCACGACAGCCCACGGCATGGTCCAATCCATTGATACCGCTGAGGCGGAAAAGGTCCCCGGCGTGGTGAAAATTTTCACCTGTTTTGATGTGCCCGATATTCCCTTCCCCACGGCGGGGCACCCCTGGTCCACCGACCCCCACCATCAGGATGTGGCGGACCGGCTGCTGCTCAACCGCCACGTCCGCTACTATGGCGACGAGGTGGCCGTGGTGGTGGCGGAGGACGAGGTGGCCGCTGCCCGGGCCGCCCGGCTGGTAAAGGTAGAGTATGAGGAGCTGCCCTTCGTTCTGGATGTCCAGAAGGCCATGGAGCCGGACGCCCCCCTGATCCACGAGGAGTACCCCGGCAACATCCTGGCCCACACCACCATCCGCAATGGCGACTACGAGACCGCCAGGAAAGAGCCGGGCCTCCTGAAGGTGGAGGGCTGGTACGACACCCCCACCGTTCAGCACTGCCACATTGAGAACCACGTCTGCACCGCCTCCATGGAGGGCGGGCGGATCACCGTCGTCTCCTCCACCCAGATCCCCCATATCGTCCGCCGGGTGTGCGGGCAGGCTCTGGGCATCCCCTGGGGGAAGGTCCGAATTGTCAAGCCCTACATCGGCGGCGGCTTCGGCAACAAGCAGGACGCCCTCTACGAGCCCCTGTGCGCCTGGCTGACCCTCCAACTGGGGGGGCGGCTGGTGAAGATTGACTGCCAGCGGGAGGAAACCTTTGTCTCCAACCGGGTCCGCCACGCTATCCGGACCCACATCATCTCCTGGGTCCGGCCCGACGGGACCTTCGCCGCCCGGAAGATCGAGTGTTTTTCCAATCAGGGGGCCTATGCCTCCCACGGCCACGGCATCGTAGCCAAGGGCATGGGGGCCTTCCCCCAGCTCTACCCCTGCCCCAACGTGGAGGGGGACGCTTGGACGGTGTTCACCAACAAGCCCGCCGCCGGGGCCATGCGGGGCTACGGCATCCCCCAGGCCATGTGGGCCGGGGAGAGCCACCTGGACGACGTAGCCAGGGCTCTGGGCCGGGATCCGGTGGAGTACCGCCGGCAGGTGGTTATGCCCAAGGGCTATGTGGACGGATTCAGCAAAAATGAGAACTACTACGACACCTTCCGTCAGGTGATGGACAAGGGCATGGAGGCCATCGGCTACGCGGAGAAGCGGAAGCAGTATGAAAACCAGACCGGTCCGGTGCGCCGGGGGGTGGGCATGGCCCTCTTCTGGTACAACACCGCCGTGTGGCCCATCTCTCTGGAGTCCTCCTCCTGCCGGATGGTGCTCAACCAGGACGGCTCCGTCCAGGTCCAGACCGGCGAGACGGAGATCGGCCAGGGCTGCGACACCGCCTACGCCCAGATGGCCGCCGACGCCATTGGGATCCCCTTTGAGGACGTACATATTGTCTCCACCCAGGACACCGACGTGACTCCCTTCGGCACAGGGGCCTACGCCTCCCGGCAGACCTATATCGGCGGCTTCTCCCTGCGCCAGACCGGGGAGCTGCTGAAAGAGCGGATTTTGAAGTACGCCGTGGAGCTCACCCGGCAGATGCGGGAGAACCTTGACCTTGTGGACGGGAAGATCGTCCGGACCACCGACGGCCGGGCGCTGATGACCCTGGGGGAGCTGGCCACCGAGGCCCTTTACAGCCTGGAGCACAGCCAGCACATCACCGCCGAGAGTACCTATCAGATTAAAAACAACGCCTACTCCTTCGGCTGCACCTTTGCCGAGGTGGAGGTGGATATCCCCATGTGCCAGGTGAAGCTGCTGAACATCGTCAACGTCCACGACTGCGGGACGCTCATCAACCCCGCCCTGGCGGAGGCCCAGGTCCACGGCGGCATGTCCATGGGCAT
>JAIEIQ010000084.1 GCA_029065305.1 Oscillospiraceae bacterium | reverse complement strand
GGACCAGACCCCCGCCGGCGGGGCTATCGTGCCCGCCAACGCCGAAATCATCCTGTACATGGGGGAGGAGAAATCCACGGAGCTGGCCGTTGTGCCCAATGTGGTGGGCATGACCCCGGCGGAGGTGAACCGGGCTTTGGTGAACGCGGGGCTGATCCTCAAATCCACCGGCGCGGCGGGGGAGAGCGGCGTGAAGGCCATCTCCCAGTCCCTGCCGCCGGATACCCAGACGGCCCAGGGTACGGTAGTCACCGTCCAGATGGGCCAGACCTCCACCACGGCGGACTGAGAACTTCCACTTTTATGAATGACGAAGGAGCAGGTTGCATAAGATGAAGCTGCGCGAGCTGTTAAAGGATGTAGAGATTGCGGCGTCCCGGGCGGATCTGGACCGGGAGATCACCGGGGTGCGCTACGACTCCCGGGAGGTCTGCCCCGGGGATCTCTTTGCAGCCATGGAGGGCTGCGAGACTGACGGGCACAGGTTTATCCCCATGGCCCGGGAGAGGGGAGCGGTGTGTGTGCTCTGCCAGCGGGAGCCGGCGGGGGAGGGGGACTATGTGCTGGTCCCCGACAGCCGGGCCGCCCTGGCCCAGCTGGGCCGGAACTGGTACGGCGACCCCGCCGCCTCCATGACCATAGTGGGCGTCACCGGCACCAACGGCAAGACCACCACCACCTACCTCCTCAAGGATGTGCTGGAGAAGACCCGGGGGGCCAAGGTGGGCCTCATCGGCACCAATCAGAACATGATCGGCGGCGCGATTCTGCCCACGGAGCGGACCACGCCGGAGTCCTTCGAGCTCCAGGGCATCTTCCGCCAAATGGCCGACGCGGGGTGTACTCATGTGGTGATGGAGGTCTCCTCCCACGCCCTGACCCTCAAGCGGGTGGCGGGAATCCGGTTTGCCGTGGGGATCTTTACCAACCTGACCCAGGACCACCTGGACTTCCACAAGACCATGGAGGAGTACTGCGGCGCGAAGGCCATTCTCTTCCAAAACTGCGAAACTGGCGTATTCAACGCGAACGACCCCTGGACGGACCGCCTGCTGAGAGACGCCGCCTGCCGGGTGGTGACGGTGGGGGAGGGGACGGCGGAGCTGTCCGCCCAGAATATCCGCCTGACGGCGGAAGCGATCGCCTTCGACGCAGTCAGCGCCGGGGAGCGGACGCCGGTGCGGGTGAACATCCCCGGCGGGTTCATGGTCTGCAACACCCTGGGGGTGCTGGCGGCGGCCCGGGAGCTGGGGATCCCCCTGTCCGAGAGCGCCGCCGCCCTGCAAACCACTCCCCATGTGAAGGGCCGGGTGGAATCGGTGCCCACCGGCGGGGACTACACCATCCTCATCGACTACGCCCACACCCCCGACGCCCTGGAGAACGTGCTCACCGCCGTCCGGGGCTTTGCCCAGGGCAGGGTGGTGGCCCTCTTCGGCTGCGGCGGGGACCGGGACCGGACCAAGCGGCCCCAGATGGGGGCTATCGCCGCCCGGCTGGCGGACTTTGTGATTGTCACCTCGGATAACCCCCGCACCGAGGATCCCCAGGCCATTATTGACGATATCCTGCCGGGCCTGGAGGGGAGCGGGACGCCCCACACCGTGGAGCCGGACCGCCCCGCCGCCATCCGCTGGGCCATCGACCACGCCAGGAGGGGCGATGTCATCGTCCTGGCGGGAAAGGGCCATGAGACCTACCAGATCGTGGGGAAGGAAAAGCGGCACATGGACGAGCGGGAGATTGTGGCGGACTGCCTCCGGGAGCGGAGTGGACAAAAGGGAAGGGCCTGACCAGGTCAGGAGAGAGGGAAAAAGGCTATGGAAATGATTGCGGCATGTGTGCTCAGCTTCGCCGTCACGGTGCTGTTGGGCTGGCGGGTGATCCTGCCCGCCCTGCGCCGTCTGAAGGCGGGGCAGGAGATCCGGGAGGTGGGCCCCCAGTGGCACAAAACCAAGGCCGGCACCCCCACCATGGGGGGGCTGATGTTCATCGCCGGCATCGGCGTGTCCATTTTGGCGGTGGGCTGGAGGGGGATGCTGGAGG
>JAIEIQ010000083.1 GCA_029065305.1 Oscillospiraceae bacterium | reverse complement strand
CGCGGCCGCCGCGCCACCGTCGCCAAAACCCGCCACTTCGGAGCCGGGGCAGTCCTGGCGGGGGTGATCGAGCCCGCCAGCGCCACGCCGGTGATTGTGGAGGACGGGGTCCTCGTGGGGGCCAACGCCGTGGTCATCGAGGGCGTCCATGTGGGCAGAAACGCGGTGGTCGCCGCCGGAGCGGTGGTCATTGAGGATGTGCCGGAGAACGCGGTGGTTGCCGGGTGCCCCGCCCGGATCATCAAGCAGCGGGACGCGGGCACCAACCAGAAAACCGCCCTGGAGGCGGCACTGCGGAATATCTGAAAAACGCTCTGAGCCCGCCCCTGCTTTGGGGGCGGGATTTTTTCCCCTTGTATCCTCTCCGCAAATGGTCTATAATGGAAAAAACGCTCTGAGGAGGCATCGCGTATGGCCCTGTTATACTGGTTCGAGAGCATCCGCACCCCGGCCCTGGACACGCTCATGCAGCTTATCACCCGCCTGGGGGAGGAGACCTTCTTTCTGGCGGCGGCGCTGTATGTCCTCTGGTGCGTGGACAAGCGGCGGGGATACTATCTGCTGTCGGTGGGCTTTATGGGCACGCTGATCAATCAGTGGCTGAAAATCGCCTGCCGGATTCCCCGGCCCTGGGTCCGGGACCCCAATTTTACCATCGTCGGCTCCGCCCGGGCGGCGGCCGCGGGGTACAGCTTCCCCAGCGGACATACCCAGTGCGCCGTGGGCTATCTGGGAGGTATCGCCCGGTTCACCCGGCGGCGCTGGCTCCAGGTTCTGTGCGGCGTCCTGCTGGTGCTGGTGCCCATCTCCCGGATGTATCTGGGGGTCCACACTCCGGCGGATGTGGGGGTGTCCTTTGTGACGGCGGCGGTGCTGGTGCTGGCCCTCTACCCCCTGGTGGAGAGCACCCTCTGGTTCCCCAACCGGATGTATTTCCTCATCGGGGGAATGCTGGCTCTGGCGCTGGCTTTCATCACCTATATGGAACTGTGGCCCTTCCCGGCGGATGTGGAGCCGGACAATCTGGCCGAGGCGGTGAAAAACGCCTACACCATGGCCGGAGCGGTAGCCGGGGTGCTGGCGGCCTACGCTGTGGACAGCCGGCTCCTCCATTTCTCCACCCGTGCCCCCTGGTGGGGTCAGGTTCTCAAGATGACGGGGGGACTGGCTCTGGCGGTGGCGGTCAAGACGGCGCTGAAAGCGCCCCTGCTGGCCCTCTTCGGCGGGCACGCCGCCGCCCACGGCGTCCGGTACTTCCTGCTGGCAATCGCGGTGGGGTGTCTCTGGCCCATCTCCTTCCGCTTTTTTGAACGGAGCGTCCGCTGACGGGCGCTCCGTTCTTCTTAAGAAAAACTTTATGGATTCCCGCCTTTTATTTTAATCCGTATTCCGGTACAATAGCTTCAACATCTCACAAAAGGAGCGTTTCACCATGAGCAATCGCCGCTTGACAGAAAAAGAGAAGAAGTGGCTGGTAGGCGGAGGTCTGGTTCTCTTCCTGGTCCTCTCCGGCCTAGTCTGCTGGTTCGCCGGACGGCCCCTTATCCGGTTCATGAACCAGCCGGAGCTGTTCCGCCAGTGGGTGGACCAGCAGGGACTGTGGGCCCCGGTGGCCTTCGTGGGCATGGTGGTGCTCCAGGTTGTCGTGGCTATTATCCCCGGCGAGCCCCTGGAGATCGCCGCCGGCTATGCCTTCGGGGCGCTGGAGGGCACTCTCCTGTGTATACTGGGCACCTGGATCGGCGGGCTGATGGTCTTTCTCCTGGTACGGCGGTTCGGAACCAGGGCGGTGGAGGTATTCTTTCCCCTGGAGAAGCTCCATGAGCTGAGGTTTCTGAAAAATGAAAAGAAGCTGACCTTCTGGGTTTTTATCGTCTTCTTCCTGCCCGGGACCCCCAAGGATGTGCTGTGCTACTTCGTGGGCCTGACCAAGCTGCCCCTACGGACCTGGCTCCTCGTCAGCGCCGTGGCCCGCATCCCCTCTATCGTCACCTCCACCGTGGGCGGCGACGCCCTGGGGATGCAGAACTACACCTTTGCCGCCGCCGTCTTTGCCGCCACACTGGTCATCAGCGGCGCGGGCATTCTGATTTACCGCGTCATCTGCCGCCGTCAGGAGAAAGGAGAGGTCCAATGAGCGCACTTCACTTCCTGCGCTGGGTCAGCGCCGTCATCGGGGCGCTGTTCTTCCTGTGCTACGCCTATCAGGCCCTCTACATACCGGTGGCGCTGTGGCGAAAAAAGTCGAGAAAGCGTGAAAACGCCCCGCTCCGCCGGTATGCCGTCCTCATCTCCGCCCGGAATGAGGAGGCGGTCATCACCCAGCTGCTGGAGAGCATCCGGGACCAGGACTACCCGGCGGAGCTGGTGACCACCTTCGTGGTGGCGGACAACTGCACCGACGCCACCGCCCAGAGGGCCCGGGAGGCCGGAGCGGAGGTCTATGAGCGCTTCGACCGCCGGCTGGTGGGCAAGGGGTACGCACTGCACTATCTTCTGGGGCAGATCCGGCGGCGGTACGGCGACGAGCATTTCGACGCCTATCTGGTCTTTGACGCTGACAATCTCCTGCGGCCGGACTACATACGGCGGATGAACGAGGCCTTCCGGGACGGGTATCAGATCATCACCAGCTACCGCAACGCCAAAAACTACGGCGACAACTGGCTCTCCGCCGGCTACGGCCTCTGGTTCCTCCGGGACGCCGCCTTTCTCAACGTCCCCCGCGCCCGTCTGGGCGTCAGCGCGGTGGTGGCGGGGACCGGCTTCCTCTTCAGCCGGGAGATCATGCGCAAAAACAACGGCTGGCCCTTCCACTCCCTCAGCGAGGACACGGAGTTTACCGTCCACAGCATCCTGGCCGGGGAGAAGATCGGCTGCTGCGGCGAGGCGGAGCTCTTCGACGAGCAGCCCACCTCCTTCGTCCAGTCCTGGCACCAGCGCCTGCGGTGGGTCCGGGGGAATATCCAGGTGCTGTGCCGGTACGGCACTCCCCTGGCGGCGGGGGTGTTCCGGAAAAACGGGCTGTCCTGCCTGGATGTACTGCTGTCGGTGCCGCCGGCCATTG
>JAIEIQ010000082.1 GCA_029065305.1 Oscillospiraceae bacterium | reverse complement strand
CCTCGGAGTACGCGGTGCAGATGCTGGCCCTGCCGGTGGGCGGCTTCCTCACCCTGGGGTGCCTCATCGCCCTCACACAGTGGGTCCGGAGCAAGACCGGTCAAGGAGGGAAGTAAGAGATGCAATGGACAACGCTTTTTGACATCGCCCTGGGGGCGATTCTGGTCAACAACTTCATCTTCGCCCAGTTTTTGGGCATCTGCCCCTTTATGGGCGTCAGCAGGAAGATGGACACCGCCGTGGGCATGGGGTTTGCGGTTATTTTCGTCATGGGGCTGGCCTCGGCCCTGTGCTACCCGGTGAATCTGCTGCTGGACCGGGCGGGGCTGGGGTACATGCGGACGGTGGCCTTTATTCTGGTTATCGCGGCCCTGGTGCAGTTTGTGGAGATGTTCCTGAAGAAGTCTATGCCGGCGCTGTATGAGGCGCTGGGGGTATATTTGCCCCTGATCACCACCAACTGCGCGGTGCTGGGCGTGGTGCTGCTGAACGTGCAGAACACCTACAACTTCATAGAGTCGGTGGTCTACGGGATTACCGGCGGCGCGGGCTTTCTGCTGGCCATTGTGCTCTTCGCCAGCATCCGGGAGCGGCTGGAGTTCGCCGAGCCGCCCAAGGCGTTCCGGGGCTTTCCTATCGCCCTGATTACCGCCGGGCTGATGGCTCTGTGCTTTATGGGCTTCCAGGGCCTCCAGATTCCCTGGTGAGGAGGAGATTGAGAGATGAATATTTTCTATGCGGTACTCACCCTGGGGGTGCTGGGGGCGGTGTTCAGCCTGATTCTGGCGGTGGCCTCCAAGGTCTTTGAGGTGAAGGCGGACCCCCGGGTGGGGATGATTCTGGACTGCCTCCCCGGGGCCAACTGCGGCGGCTGCGGGTATCCGGGCTGCGCCGGGTGCGCGGCGGCGATTGCCGCCGGTGGCGCGCCGGTAAACGCCTGTCCCAGCTGTTCCGGGGAGCAGACCTCCCGGATTGCGGCCATTATGGGTGTGGAGGTCCAGGCGGTGGAGCGCCGTGTGGCCTTTGTCCGCTGCTCCGGCGGAAGCCGGGCGGGGCACAAGTTTGACAAGTACGTGGGCATTGAGGACTGCGTGGCCGCCATGAAGGTGGCGGGCAACGGGACGCTGGACTGCGCCTTTGGGTGCTTGGGCCGGGGCACCTGTGTGACGGCCTGCAAGTTTGACGCGATTCACATCAATGAGCGGGGCGTGGCCGAGGTGGACCGGGAGAAGTGCACCTGCTGTATGCAGTGCGCCGCTGTTTGTCCCAAGAAGGTGATTGTCAGTATGCCCTACGCTGTGGATATTGTGCTGCCCTGCGCCAACAAGGAGACGGGCGCGGCGGCGAAGAGCCACTGCGCTATCAGCTGCATTGGGTGCAAGCTGTGTGAGAAGAACTGTCCGGCTGGGGCCATTACGGTGAAGAAGAATGTGGCGGTCATTGACTATGACAAGTGCACCTCCTGCGGCACCTGCGTGGCCAAGTGCCCCCGGAAGCTGATTGTGGACATCCACGCCAACGGCAAGGTCGCTCCGGTGGTACAGCAGCAATAGGCGTCCATACTTTTCTTTTGTTCACAAAAGAAAAGTATCAAAAGAAAAAACTTTGCGCAAAACTCCGTTTTGCTTGCGTTTGGCAGGCGCACAGCGGGGAAGGGCCGCTCCGGATTTTTTCGGAGCGGCCCTTTTGGATTAGCGGTCCATGAGGATCAGGTTCTGGATTTCGTTGCGGTTGGATCCGCTCTGGAGGAGGTAGACGGAGTAGATGGCGTTGCTGGCCACATCCAGGTACAGGGAGCCGAAGGTTTCGTGGGGCGGGTAGACGCCCAGCCACGCGGAGTCCAGGGTCTCGATATCCAGGGACGCCGGCATGGGCATCAGGTCGGTTTCGGCGTAGAAGAACTGGTAGACGCCGGGCATGATACGCTTGAAGACGCCGATCTCCCGCTGGCGGAGATCGCTGTAGACCACCCGGCCGTCGCTCATGAGCACGTCCAGAGGACCGCTGTTATAGGCCAGGTTGCCGATGCGGAAGCTGGAGTAGCCGTTGGTGGGCGGGCAGCAGCTGTCGGAGATCTGGAGCAGATCCAGGCCGCTGGCGGTATTGATAATGGCGATGGTGCTCAGGGTATTTGCCTGGAAGGGCATGGTCTTCTGGATGTAGATATAGCCGTCGGTGCCGGAGACGGTGACAGTCTGGTATCCCGGCGTTACCCGGCCATAGGCGGAGGCGGAGGCGTAGTTGAGAAGGTTGACGAACCGGCTGTTGCTGATGAAGACGCGGAAGGGCCGGTAGCCGTAGGCCGCGTTCAGGAACCGGACCCGCGCCGCCTGGCCCCAGCCCGTCATGCCGCCGATGATGGTGGGGAGGATGGTGACGCCGCAGCTGTTATTGGAGCAGCCCCAGTGCTGATGGCCGCCGCTGGGGCCGGGGTAGACCGGGCCGCCCTCGCCAGGGTTGGGCAGGGGGATAACAGGCACCTGGCCCGGGTCGGTGATGGTGTCGTCGCCGGGGTAGACCGGACCGCCCTCGCCGGGG
>JAIEIQ010000081.1 GCA_029065305.1 Oscillospiraceae bacterium | reverse complement strand
CCCTCCTCCTCTGCCACTTCCTACATTTTATCCCTCATTAACTTTGCGGCCTGTCTGGTTATGAAGACAGACAGGCCTTTTTTCGACAGGCTGAGAGGGGCGGCAGAATGCCGCCCCTCTTTTATTTTGCACATAAATTGCACATATCTTCACACAAACGCCGCACAAGGAAATTGAGGTTGATGTAAAATAAAGCCAAACCCGAAAGGAGCAGCGGCTATGGATCAATTCGCATTTTCCGGATTCTCCGCGTCCAACATGTTCCCGTGCATGGTGGACGGGACGGACATCTATCAGACCGACTACGCGGGGAACCGGCAGCTGGTGGGGAAGACCCTGTCCGCCTACAGCGAGCTGGAGCAGACGGCGGAGGAGTACTACAACAAGCTGGTGGAGCTGGGCGTCATCGTCCCGCCCAAGTCCCAAGAGGAATTGATGGCGGAGATGCAGAAATCCATGCTGGAGATGTCCGGCATCATCGCCGGACTTTCAAATGAACTGAAGGAGTTGAAAAACCGTGAACCTGGACAATGTGCTTGCGGCGGTGGGGCGGATGTTTCCCAGCGCAAATCTAAACGGGGCAGTGCGGAAAGCACAGGAGGCGATCAGCGGGACGGCGGACAGTCTTGACGGCGTCAGCGCCACAGCCCGGGAGCTGGGCATTACGCCTCAGGCTGTCAATGAGATCTACCGCAGGTATGGGAGCACGATGCAGGGAAGGGCCGTCTGCGGCCTTCTGGGCACCACTCCCGAGGCCCTGAAGGCCGACGCTGAAAGGATACTGGGCGGCGGACAACCGCCCTTCCAGGCCCCTAAGAGCGCCCGGAAGGGCACAACCAGATTCCCCCGGCTGAAATAGGCCGTTGGAATATATATTAAAAAAGGAGTGAAACAAAATGTCTGAGGATTCCAAGAGCGGAATGAGCTGGATCGGCGTGCTGTTCGTGATCCTGGTGATCTGGGCCATTCTGGGCGGCGGCTTTGGCAATGGCTTCGGCTGGGGCAGCCGCGGGGGCTGCGTCCCCGAGGGCGGCTGTAACCGTGTGTCCAACTGCGAGGTGGAGAAGCGGGAGATCATCGACAGCGCCCGCACCCAGTATCTGACGGAGCAGCAGGGCGAGACGACCCGCCTTGCCATCCGGGACAGCCGGGACGCTGTCATGGGGCAGGCCAGCCGCATCTATGAGGCTCAGCAGTCCGAGAAGATCTTCGACCTGAAGATGGAGAACATGAGCCTCAAGAACAACTTCTACACCAAGGAGCTGGTCTCCGGCCTGTCTCAGCAGCTCAACGACTGCTGCTGCGCCTTCAACCGCAGGCTGGACGGCATTGAGTGCAACATGCTGACCAAGCCCAATCTGTACGGCGTGGCCACCACCTGCTCCGGGCAGACCATTCCCAGCGGGTTCAATATGAATCCGTGCAATCCCTGCGGCACCTGCGGCGGGAACCGCAGCATCTGAGTTTAGGCCCTGCTGGCCGGGATACGGGCGGGGCCGGTGCCCCGCCCTTTTATCATACACAAGCCTGAAAGGAGAAATTTCTATGAGCTGCAAATCTGCGATTTTTACTGCCAACACCACCGCCCAGGCCGTTCCTGTGGGCGGCACGCTGGCCCTGGGGTCCATCATCCGGCGCTACGGCTGTGATTTGAACCTCAACGGAAACAGCATCACCATCAACGGCTGCAACGACGCCGGATATTACGACGTCAAAGCGTCCATCACTGCCGCGCCCACTGCCGCCGGTACCGTCACCGTCAGCCTGTTCCGCAACGGCGTGGCCGTCCCCGGCGCGACCGCCTCCGCCGCTGTCTCCACCGCCGGGAACCCCGTCACGCTGTCCATTGCGGCCCTGGTGCGGGAATTCTGCTGCGGCGATGATTCCGCCCTGACCCTGGTGCTGTCCGGCGCTGCGGCCACCGTCTCCAACGTGGCTGTTGTCGTGGAGCGCATCTGATGGGCGGCGTGCTGCTGGGCTTCGCCCTGGGCGCGGTAGCTTTTACCGCCCAGGGCCGGGAGCTGGGAAACAAGCTGGGAGACGCCGCGCTGTCGCAGGCGAAGAAGGTGGTGGAGCATGCAAAGAAATCCGCAGAACAATCTGCCGGAGCCGCTGGGGATTCTGGTAATCCTCGCTAACTTCTGCATGGGGCTTTGGAATGTCTATTCCAACGTCCGCCAGGAGAAGACCCAGACCATCTACGACCGGCGGCAGCGGGAGATTATTTCCCGGCTGGACGCTATCAAATCGGAAATTGGAGGCGTAAGTGAGTGAGAAGCCAGATTGAAAAGAACAAGGAAATTCTATGGGAGGAAATGGAGCGGATTGGCAGTCAGAAATTGACGCCTGAGTCTGCGGCGCGTCTGGGCCGGTACCGGGAGGCGTACAAGACGCTGCGGATGCTCTGTAAGGGAAGCGCGGAGCAGGAAGAGGAGCACAGCGGACAGGAACGTCATGCACAGAGCGGCCCGTATCCTTACAGCGGCAGCGGCCACGAATTCACCCGGGAGACTGCCATGGAGTGGACCAGCCGCATGAAGAATGAGGACGGCACGACCGGCCCCCACTGGACTATGGAGAAGACGGAGGAGGCCAGGAAGCAGCGCAATATTGACTGCGATCCCCTCAAGTTCTATGTCGCCATGAACATGATGTACTCCGACTACTGCAAGGCGGCGGAGAAGGCTGGTGCAAACAGTATGGACTTCTATGTGTATATGTCCAAGGCGTTTCTGGACGACAAGGACGCCCAGCCTGATAAGCTGGAGCGGTATTACCACTGCATTGTCAAAAAGTGAAAAATGGGGTTGTGTCCAAGCTGGACACAACCCCACTTTATTTCCTTGATAACTTGAAAGTGGCTCGCTCCCGTGTGCAAATCCGTGTGTAAATTTTGTTTAAATTCTCAATATTCAATAAAGATTTTCATTGTTGAATTAAAACCTCGTTTACAATCAGGCTCCCGCTAAACCATTGGAAACACAAGAGAAACCACGCAACCGTTGAGATTGCGTGGTTTGCGGTTTTGGTGGAGGTGAGGGGAGTCGAACCCCTGTCCGAAAACAATTCCACGGGATTTTCTCCGGGCGCAGGCGGTTATTTTGAGGGGCGTTACCCCTCCGTTCCCCTTCCGGCAGGCAAGCCGCCACGCCTGCCGGTCAGGTGAGAGTCATCATACATGGCACAGTCAACTCTTTCTATGCGCACGTTCACCGCGAAACGACGCCCTTCCTAAGCCGCGGTCCTCCTAGGTCGGACGGCTGCCGTTAATCAGGCAGCAAGAACAAGATTATCGTTGTTCTTTAATTTATAAAAGTTGCCCGTTTTTAAGGCGGCCAGGCGCCGCCGCCCGCTGATCCCGCTTCCTCATCCCCGTCGAAACCGGTACACCCCCTAATATACGGACTGAGCATAGCACAGCCCGTGTGGGAAAGCAAGTTAATTTTCTGTAACAGCGCCGTTATTTCTTCTCCGGCTCCGGGTACTCTTCCCCCAGGGTATCCACCCGGATGCTCCTCATAACCTGAGGCTTCTTGGGCTTGTCGTTCATCATACTCCGGGGAACCCGGGAGATCTCCACCGCAGCCTCCGCGTTCTCCGTGATCTTCCCGAAGGCGGCGTACTGCCCGTCCAGATGGGGCGCGTCCCCCACCATAATAAAGAACTGGCTTCCGGCGCTGTCCGGCGGCATGGACCGGGCCATGGACAGCACACCCAGAGTATGCTTCAAATCGTTCTTTTCAAACCCGTTGCCGGAGAACTCCCCCCGGATGGCGTAGCCGGGGCCGCCCATGCCGGAGCCCTCCGGGTCCCCGCCCTGGATCATAAACCCGGGGATCACCCGGTGGAAAATCAGCCCGTCGTAAAACCCGCTGTTGGCCAGGGCGATAAAATTGCTGACGGTGTTGGGGGCCTTCTCCGGGTACAGCTCCCCGCTCATCACCTGTCCGCTCTCCAGCTCTATGTGGACAATAGGATTGCTCATACGCTCCCTCCCTTTCTCATTCCCTTACTGGTTGTAGGCCTTCATAGCCCGGTCGATATCCCGCTTGGCATCCCGCTTGGCGGCGGCGTCCCGCTTGTCATAGTTCTTCTTGCCCTTGCAAAGGCCCACCTCGATCTTCACCCTGGCGTTCTTGAAGTAGACGCTCAGGGGAATAAGGGCGTAGCCGTCCTGCTGGACCCAGGCCTGGAGCTTGTTGATCTCCCGCTTGTGCATCAGCAGACGCCGGGGCCGCACTGGATCCCGGTTGAAGATGTTCCCGTGCTCATAGGGGCTGATGTGCATCCCGTGGAGGTAGAGCTCCCCGTTTTTGGCGATGCAGTAGGCGTCCTTCAGATTCAGAGTGCCCGCCCGGATGGACTTGACCTCTGTACCAAAGAGCTCAATGCCCGCCTCGTACCGGTCCTCCACGAAGTAGTCGTGGTGGGCCTTTCTGTTCTGGGCCGCGATCTTCACGCCCTTCTTCTCTGCCATACCCCCGCCTCCTTTCTGTGCGCTATACGCTGTACACGATGTACAGGCGCACGCCGTCCGGCAGGGCGGCGGCGCTGGTGGAGATAACCCGGAAGGAGGGGTACAGAACCCCCATCTCCTGGAAAAACTCGTTGGAGGCATTCTCCACGCCGTCCGCCGCTTCCCGGATCGTCTTGGTATAGGTCCCGCTGACCAGCTGGGGCTGGACCCGCCGGGTCGGAAAGGCCTCCGGCGCCCGCCGGAGCATCTCCATCTCCCGGCTGTTGAATCCGGACACATCATAGACGACATTGCCGATTCGAATCAGTTCTCTCATCCTGTCTCCTCCTCTGTATCCGGTTTAGTATATCACATCTTTTCCCACTCTTCAAGCCAAGAAATTTCTGTCTGGAATTCTTCCCGCCAATATGGTATACTAACCTATATTCTTTCCACTGGAGGCACTGCACAAATGGAAAAGCTTCACAAACAAAGAAAACTTTTCGCTGTTCTGCTGGCGGCGCTGCTCACCCTCTCCGGGCTGATCCCCCTGCCCGGGGCGTCAGCCGCCGCCGGAGGGGAGGAGCTGGCCGGCCTGGCGGGGGCGTCCTCCCTGCGGGAGCTGCTGGACCGCCGTCTGGCCCGCCGCCTGGCGGAGGGGAGCGCCCAGACGCCCGGCGAGGCTGACGAGGCCGGGGAGGCGGTCCAGGTGGAGGATCCGGCTCCGGCGGCTGTTCCGGAGAAGGTCCCCCCGGCGGGCTCCCCCAGCGCCACGGACATCTTAGCCGCCGCCCAGACCATCGCCCACGGCATGGGGGAGATCGACGGCGTGACCACCCTCAACTGTTTGGAGGGCTTTTTGGAGAACTACGCCAAGGGCGTCCGGGTCTTTGAGGTGGACCTGCGGCTGACGGCGGACGGCAGGGTGGTGCTCCGCCACGACTGGCGGGGCGGCTGGCAGGAGGGGGTCAACGAGTCCGCCATCCCCACCCTGGAGGACTTCCTCGCCAAGCCCATTCTGGAGAAATACACCCCCCTGTCCTTCCAGGACCTGCTGCTTCTGCTGGACGAGTACCCGGATGTGGCGGTGATTACCGACAGCAAATACACCGACACCGATGTGGCGGTGGTCCAGTTCGGGGCGATGATGGCCGACGCGAGGGAGCTGGGGCTCAGCTATGTCTTCGACCGGATCATTGTCCAGTTCTACAGCCAGGATATGCGGGACGCCCTGCACAACGCCTACGGCTACTCCCACTATATCTACACCCTGTACAACGAGGGCTTCGGCGGCACGGAGGACGCCTTCCGGACCCTGGCGGCATACTGCGCCAAGAACGGCGTGGAGGGCATCACCATGTGGGACAGCTGGTGGAAGCCGGCCTTCGCCCCCATCGCGCAGGAGTACGGCGTCAGAGTCTATGTCCACACGGTCAACGACCCGGCGCCGGCGCGGGAGCTTCTCGCCTCCGGCGTCTCCGCCGTGTACAGCGACTCCCTCACCGGCGCGGAGCTGAACCCCGGCGCGTAACGACGGAAAGGAGGAACAGAGATGATGGAGCTGACGGAAAAGACCATCTCCAGCGAGGAGATTTTCAGCGGCCGCATTCTGCACATCCGACGAGATACGGTGGAGCTGCCCGGCGGAGGCCGGTCCTTCCGGGAGGTGGTGGACCACCCCGGCGGGGTGTGCGTGCTGGCCCTGGACGATGAGAACCGGGTGCTGCTGGTCAGGCAGTTCCGCTACCCCTACGAGAAGGTTTTAACGGAGCTCCCGGCGGGCAAGCTGGAGATCGGGGAGGACCCGGAGCAGGCGGCTTTGCGGGAGCTGCGGGAGGAGACCGGCGCGGTGCCGGGGACGTTCCAGTCCCTGGGGGAGCTGTACCCCTCCCCGGGCTACTGCGGGGAGATCATCCGGATGTACCTGGCCCGGGAGCTGACCTTCGGGGAGGCGGCGCTGGACGAGGGCGAATTTTTGAACGTGGAGCGGATGGACTTCGCGCGGCTGGTGGAGCTGGTGCTGTCCGGGGAGATCCGGGACGCCAAGACCATCGCCGCCGTGCTGAAAGCCAAGCTGCTGCTGGGGATTTGAACGGGAAGGGAGAACGATGGACGAGAAAAAAACGGTACTGATTGTTGAGGACGAGAAGAGCATTGTGGATATCCTCCGCTTCAACCTGGAGCGGGAGGGGTACAGGACACTGACGGCCTATGACGGGGAGGCGGGGCTGCGGACGGCCTTGGAGAAGGATCCGGACCTGATTCTGCTGGACGTGATGCTGCCGAAGATGATCGGCTTCGACGTGTGCCAGGCCCTCCGGGAGAAGGGGCACAACGTGCCGGTGATCATCCTGACGGCCCGGGAGGAGGAGGCGGACAAGGTTCTTGGGCTGGAGATCGGGGCCGACGACTACATCACCAAGCCCTTCTCCATGCGGGAGCTGATGGCTCGGGTGAAGGCCAACATCCGCCGCACGGCCATGCAGTCCGGACCTGCCGCCCCGGCGGCGGCGATTCCGGCGGGGGGCGGGCTGACCATCGACACCGAGAGCTATCAGGTCCGCAAGCACGGGAAGGCGGTGGATCTGACCCAGCGGGAGTACGAGCTGCTCACCTTCCTGGCCAGCCACCCGGGGAAGGTCTACTCCCGCATCGACCTGATGGAGCAGGTGTGGAACTACGGCTATGTGGGGGACGACGTGCGCACGGTGGACGTGACGGTCCGCCGCCTGCGGGAGAAGATCGAGGACGACCCCGCCAGCCCGGCGCTGATTCTCACCCGCCGGGGGGTTGGGTACTATTTTACCGCGGAATAGCGGCGAAGCCGCCGCAGCCAGTGAAGCGAGAGGAGGTGCCCCGTGTTCCGCAGTCTCCATATGAAGCTGGTGCTGATTCTGCTGCTGCTCATCACCTCCCTGATGACGATTGTGGGGGCCTTCCTGATGACCAGCATCACCAGTTTCTATATTGACGAGTTCTATCAGCAGATGGAGAGTGTATTCGGCGGCTCCAACCCCTCCAACGCCTCCTTTGTGAGCAGTCTGCGCAGCTGGGCCGCTGAGGAGAATGTCTCCCAGATCCAGGAGATGGTGGAGGCCCGCTCCGGCGATCTGGGCCTCAACTCCACCACCCGGACCTACTATATTCTCGACGGACGCACCGGCGAATACCTGGCCGGCTCCGACGCCGAGGGGGCGGCAAGCCTACAGGCCACCGCCAACCTCCTCACCGCCCGGGCCTCCATCGCCCGGGGCGGCAGCGAGGTGGGCTCCGCCAGCGACATCAACGCCCCCTATATGGATGTGGCCATCCCCATCACCGGCGGCGAGGGGGCCTACATTCTCTACATCTACGACAACCGGGACACCATCAGCAGCCTCAACAGCCAGCTGTTTCTGATCATTGTCCAGGCGCTGCTGGTGGGACTGCTGATCTCCGTGCTGCTGAGCTTTCTGCTCAGCAAGACCATGGTGATCCCCATCGAGCGGCTGACCGAGGGGGCGGAGCGGGTGGCTGCGGGGGATTTCAGCGGCGCCATCGACGTGGACTCCACCGACGAGATCGGCGTGCTCACCACCACCTTCAACGACATGGCGGAGGTGCTCCAGGATACCCTGGAGGCGGTGGAGAACGAGCGCAACAAGCTGGACACCCTCTTTCTCCACATGACCGACGGCGTGGTGGCCTTCGCCCGGGATGGCTCCATCCTCCACAGCAATCCCGCCGCCAGCCAGATGCTGGACCGGGAGATTGCCTTCTACGACTACGACGCCCTCTTTGGGGAGCAGTTTCCCCTGGAGCGGGTCCTTGCCCTCCAGCGGCCCGACTTCCTCTCCGGGGAGCTGACGGCGGCGGAGCGGATTCTGGAGCTCTATCTCGCCCCCTTCTCCGACGGGGAGGACGGCGGGGTGATGGCCGTGCTCCACGACGTGACCGCCCAGCGGAAAAACGAGGAGATGCGCAAGGAGTTCGTGGCCAATGTCTCCCACGAGCTGAGAACGCCCCTCACCAACGTCCGCAGCTACGCCGAGACGATCCGCACCATGGAGGACATCCCCCGGGAGACGGAGAACGGCTTTCTGGACATCATCATCAGCGAAACGGACCGGATGACCCGGATTGTCCAGGATCTGCTGACCCTCAGTCGGCTGGACTCGGGCCGGGCGGAGATCAAGATGACCCGCTTCCCCTTCCGGGAGGCCATCGATGCCGTGTGCCGGGCTGTGGATTTGGACGCCCAGAACCACAGCCACACCCTGGTCCGCGCCTACGGACGCCACCTGCCCATGATCGTGGGGGACCGGAACCGGCTGGAGCAGGTGATGATGAACGTTATCGGCAACGCCATCAAGTACACCCCCGACGGCGGGACTATCACCGTGGATGCCGGAATGAAAGGCGAAAACGTGTGGATGGAGGTAGCCGACACCGGCATCGGCATCCCCTCCAAGGATCGGGAGCGGATCTTCGACCGGTTTTACCGGGTGGACAAGGCCCGCTCCCGGGAGAGCGGGGGCACGGGGCTGGGGCTGTCCATCGCCCGGGAGATTGTCCAGCGCCACGGCGGGACCATCGGCCTTGTCCGCCACGAGGGGCCGGGGACCACCGTGCGGGTGGTCCTGCCCATCCGGCAGGCGGTGAACCGGGAGGAGCTGGACGATGCGTAAGAAGCCTGCCGCTCTTTTGCAGAATCTGGCCCTGGCGGCGCTGACCATCTCGGCGCTGTATCTGCTGTCCCTGACGCCCCTTTTCTCCGGCAGCTGGAGCGACCGGGTTCAGGCAATCTTTGCCGCCGGTCCCCCCGCCGGAGGGGCGGACCAGGGGGCCGATCTGGGGGAGCTGATCCCCTCCTTCCACGCGGTGATTACCAGTGAGGCGGAGTACGGCCGCTGCGGGCGGCTGTATATTCCGGCGGAGGATGAGCTCTTTGCGCGGATTGCGCCCCTGCTGCGGGACGCCATGGGCTCCGCCTCGGCGGAGGGCGTCCGGGTGGCGGAGCAGACCCTGTGGGACGCGCTGGACGCGCCAAGTGTTTATTTGGATTTAACGGTTTGTCTGCCCCTGCCGGCCCTTGCGGCCTGCTTGGGGGCGGAGGACGGGACGCCGGATCAGACAGCTCGGTATCTGGCGCTGACTGCGGAGGCCCCCGGCGGGGCCATGCTCTACCTGGCGGACGGCGAGGGGGAGATCTTCCGCTATGAGACGGCCCTGCCGTCCCAGGCGGTAGCGGTCCTGGCGGAGGAGTTTCCGCCCAACAGCGCCGGCTTCGCCTTTGAGTCCTACTACGCCACGCTGTCCCCCTACACAGTGCTGGTGGCGGATTTCCCGGCGCCGCCGGAGGTATCCGGGGAGGTGCCCCCGGGCTGCACCCTCAACAACCTCCTGGAGGCACTGGACTTCAATACCCACATAATGTCCAGCTACACCGACCCCGGCGGGGCGGAGGTGGTGGGGGAGACGCCCCGGACCCTGCGCTTTGCCCCCGGCGGGGCGGTGAGCTACACCGGGGATCAGACGGTGGCCTCGCCTCTTTACCGGGTGGCGGCGGCTGGAGAGTCTGCGGATGCTGGGGAGGCCCTTCAGGCCGCAGCCGGATTGGCGAAGATTTTGACCGGGAGCACCGGGGCCTCTCCGCTTTTTCTTCAGTCCCTGGAGCCCACCGCCGCCGGCTGGCGGATATCCTTCCGCTGCCAGTCGGGGGGGATCCCCGTTCGCTTTGCCGACAGCGGCGGGGCCCTGGCGGAGGAGGAGGCGCTGTCCGTGACCATTACGGGCCGGACCATCACCGCCTTCGCCTACCGCTGCCGGCTCTATACGCCCCTGGAGACGAAGGCTCTCTTTATTCCCCCGATTCAGGCCGCAGCCCTGGCCTCTGTCTACCCCCACGCCGACCTCTCCGTGGGATATATCGACGACGGCACGGGGACGCTGACGCCTCAATGGCTGGCGGGGTAGGCGTACATTCTTTTCTTTGTGAACAAAGGAAAGAATCGAAAGAAAAACTTTTTGCGCGAAACTCCGTTTCGCTGTGTTTGGAATCATGGAAACGTTTCGTTTGAAGAACATTGCCATTTTAATTCTGCTTCTGCTCAACGCCTGGCTGCTGGTGCTGCTGGGGTATCAATATCTCCAGACCCGGCAGGCGGACAGCGGCGTGGAGGAGAGCCTGCGGGCGCTTTACGAGAGCGGCGGGCTGGCGCTGGACTCCTCGGCGGAGCTGCTGGAGGAGGCTATGCCTCCTCTGACGCTGAGCCGCCGGGTGGAGACGGAGGCGCAGATGGCCTCCGCCCTTCTGATGGGGGAGGCCGAGGCCGTCAGCCAGGGCGGCGGGATCTACAGCTACTCCGCCGGAACGGGGACAATCCAGTTCCGCTCCGGCGGCAGCTTTGACGGGACGGACCTGCGCTGTCCGGTGGACGGCCCGGCGGAGTTTGCCCAGAGCTTCTGCGGCCGGTTTGGCTACGCGGAGCTGGTGCTCCAGGAGGATGAGGGGGAGGTTGCTGTTACGGCTGTCCAGCACCTGCTGGGGGTGCCGGTTTACGGCTGTGGCCTCACCCTGCGGTTTGAGGACGGGCTTCTCACCGCCGTCTCCGGCTCCCATGTGAGCAGCGAGGACGCTGTTACGGAGCCCGGGGAACAGCTCTCCTGCGCCACCGCCCTGCTGCGGTTTTTGGATTTCCGCGCCGCCGCCGGTGTGGTGTGCAGCGAGGTGCGGACAGTGCGGTGCGTCTACGAGCTCCAGAGCAGCTCCGCCGCTCTGCGCCTGCGGCCCCTCTGGCAGATTGACACCGACACCTACCGCTACTTTGTGGACTGCGCCTCCGGGGCGGTGACGCGGCAGTAGAAAACGGACCGGCCTTTTGGCCGGTCCGTTTTCGCCGCTTTTAGCACCTTAGTGGTCCGACTTGAGACCGGCCCCGCACATGGTGATCAGGCAGTCCCGGGCCGGTCCGTACTCCTTGCAGTACTGGAGATAGGCGGCGTAGTTGGCAGCTGTGGTGTGCTCGCAGTAAATTCCCTTTTTCGCCAGCGCGGCCCGGGCGGGGAGAATTTCCTCCTCCGGGGCGTGAACGAACCGGATGCCATGTCTGCGGGCGCAGGCCAGAAGCTCCTCGCCCCGCATGGGCTTTCCGATGGCGATCCCCTCCGCCAGGGTGGGGCGGGGCTCCACGGCGGCGGGAGCATCTGCCCCCTGGGCGGCGGCTTGCAGCAGCGGATCGCAGTGCTGGCTCTGGGCGGCGATGATCTGGGGCATCCGGGGGATGACACCGCTCTCCAGCAGGTGCTCCAGCGCCAGAACCGCCCCCAGAAACAGGGTGCCGTTGCCCACGGGGATCAGGATATGCTCCGGCAGGCGGCCCAGCTGCTCCAGGGCCTCATAGAAATAGGTCTTGGTGCCCTCGTAGAAGAAGGGGTTGTAGACGTGGTTGGCGTAGTAGATCCCCTCTTTCTCCACCTTCTCCCGGCACACGTCGGCGCAGTGGTCCCGGCTCCCGGGCACCACGGTGCACTTGGCCCCGTGGGCGCGGATCATGTCGATCTTTTTGGGGGAGGTCCCCTCGGGCACAAAGATTTCACAGCGGATCCCGGCCTTGGCCGCGTAGGCGGCTACGCTGTTGCCCGCGTTGCCGCTGCTGTCCTGGACCACATAGTCCACACCGATGCTCTTACAGTGGGCCATCAGCACAGCCGCGCCCCGGTCCTTGAAGGAGAGGGTGGGCATATAATAATCCATTTTCAGCAGCACGTCCTCGTCCAGGCGGACAATAGGCGTCATGCCCTCCCCCAGGGAGACATCCCGCCAGGCGCCGTCCTCCAGCGCCATAAATTTCCGGTAGCGGAAGATGCTCCACTCCTCCCGGTCAATCCCGCTCAGGGAGAACTTGGGCGGGGTGAAGTCCAGCTTCCACAGCCCGCCGCAGGGACACTTGGGCTCCCGGGTGCTCACAGGGGCCGTTTTTCCGCATTTCCCGCATACAAAGTTCATTTCCCGTCCTCCATTTCCGCAACCGCTTCAATTTCAACCAGCGCGCCGTAGTGCAGCTCTCCGGCGGGCACAACGGCCCTGGCCGGCCGGTGCGCCCCAAAGAAGGCGGCGTACACGGCGTCCACCTCGCCCCAGTGCGCGATGTCCGACACATAGACGCGGCACTGGACCACCGCGTTTCGCGCTGCCCCGGCGGCCAGCAGCACCTGCTCCACATTGCGGAGCGCCGCCTCCGCCTGCGCCGCCGCGCCGCCGGACACCAGCGCCCCGGCTTCGTGGTCGATGGGGAGCTGGCCGGATATGTACAGCAGGCCATGGCTGACAACGCCCGGCGCGTAGTGCCCCGCGGTGGTCCAGCCCTCCGGACAGATTGTTTTCATTCGCGTTCTCCTTTCTCCCGGCTTTCTTTTTTCAGTGTAATACAAATTTTTGCGTTTTTCAATCCCGATTTCCATTTTAAGGGCCGCACTGGGGCCAGCAGCGCCGGAGGCTGGGAACGCTCCGTTGAAAATTTCCCGTTCCCGTCAAAATCCGGGGGGCGGATTATTAAAATTTTATGAATTCTTTTTTTCATCCCCCATTGATTTTATGACAAAATCTGTTATACTGAGTAACATCTGTGATTATGCCTACCGATTATCGCTTTTGGGCGGTATGAAGTGTGAAGACCTGGGTACACTGTACCTGACAGGTCCCTATATAAAGTGAAGAGGTGCAAATCTTTGACCAAATATATTGTCGAGGGCGGAAACCCCCTGTTTGGAGAGCTCCACATCAGCGGCGCGAAAAACGCCGCCGTCGCCATCATCCCCGCTGCCCTGATGGTCAGCGGAAGCTGCCGCATTGAGAACATTCCCCAGATCAGCGATGTCAAGCTGCTTCTGGGGATTTTGCAGGACCTGGGCGCAAAGGTGCGCTTTTTGACCCCCCACGCCGTGGAGATCGACTGCTCCCGCCTCCAGAACCGGCGGGTTCCCTACGAGTCCGCCCGCCGCTGCCGGGCCAGCTACTACATGCTGGGGGCCCTGCTGGGCCGCTTCGGCTCGGCGGATGTGGCCCTGCCCGGGGGCTGTGACTTCGGCGGCACCCGGCCTATTGACCAGCACCTCAAGGGCTTCCGGGCCCTGGGGGCCGGTGTGGACACCCAGAGCGGCTTCGTCATTGCGGAGGCCGCCGGGGGACGGCTCCAGGGCTCCAGCATCTTTTTGGACAAGGTCTCCGTGGGGGCCACCATCAACATTATGCTGGCCGCGACCCTGGCGGAGGGGCTGACGGTCATCGAAAACGTGGCCAAGGAGCCCCACATCGTGGACG
>JAIEIQ010000080.1 GCA_029065305.1 Oscillospiraceae bacterium | reverse complement strand
CAAGAGAACGAGGCCGCCTACGGCCAGGAGGTCCGGCAGCGCTGGGGCGCGGAGACGGCGGACGCCGTCAACAGCCGGGTAGCCGGGATGTCCGGAGAGGAGTGGGTGCGGATGCAGCAGGAGGAGCGGGGCTATCAGGAGGCCCTTCGCCGCGCCATAGCCGCCGGGGACCCAGCGGGGGAGGACGCCCGGGAGGCCTGCCGCCTCCACGGGGACTGGCTGCTCCACTACTGGAGCCGGGAGATGTTCACTCCCGAGGCCCACATCGCTCTGGTGGAGTCCTACCGTCAGGACGAGCGCTTTGCCGCCTACTACGAGACAGTGGCCCCCGGGTGCGCGGACTTTTTCGCCCGGGCGATCCGGTGCTTCTACGCCTAGAGCACAAAAACCCGGCGGTCTTAAAAGACCGCCGGGCTGTTTTTTCTGAGAGACATCAGCCGACGCGCTTGGCTCCCTTGTAATAGGTGTTGTAGTAGCCGTCGTTGATGCTGCTGATGATGACGCCGCCGCTGCGGCTGGAGGACGCATGGATGAAGTCGCCGTCCCCGATGTAGATGCCCACGTGGGAGCAGGCCTTGCCGTTGCTCCGGGAGGGGTCGCAGAAGAGGACCAGATCCCCCGCCTGGAGGTCGCTGCGCTCCACGTACTCCCCGGAGTTGTTCCACTGGGAGGTGGCGGAGTGGGGCAGGCTGTAGCCAAACTGGCCGAAAACGTACATGGTAAAGCCGGAGCAGTCAAAGCCCTTGGGGGAGGAGCCGCCGTAGGAGTAGCGGGTACCCAGGAACTCCCTGGCCTTGGCCACGATATCCTCACCGATGGAACTGGCCTCGCCAGGCATGACCTCCCGCAGGTACTCGTCGCAGACGTAGCCCACGGAGCCGTCGCCGCAGGAGACCTGATACCAGCCCTCCATCCGGGACAGCAGGTCCACGGAGGAGCCGGCGTAGATCTTGGTAACAATACCGCCGTCCGTGGAGGGAATATCCCGCACGTTGACGCAGTCGCCGGTGACGCGGCCCAGCTCGCTGACCAGACCGCTGAGGTTGATGTAGTCCGCGTTGACGTAGCCCGTCTGGCCGCCGTAGTTCACCTGGCACCACTCCTCACCGGCGGCGAGAAGGGTGACGGCCTCGCCCCGGTCCAGCAGGGCCAGGGGCTCCTCCTCCACGGAGGCGGTGGGGCGCAGGTTCACGCCCATGCCGGTGATGACGGCGAAGGAGCCGGCCTCCTCGGAGGCGCTCTGGGATACGACGGAGACGGCGGTGCTGGCGGTATCGCTCTCGCTGGGGGTGAAGCGCAGGAACTCTGCGGCCACATAGCCGCTGTACTCGCCGCAGCTGACCTGGAACCAGTCATCCAGCTTCTGCTGCACGGAAACCTGGGTATCCTGGAGGAGATATGTAACGGTGGCCGCGTCGGTGGAGGGCTCACTGCGCATCCGCAGGGAGTCGGCGTCCACCACGCCGGTGCCAATCTCGGCGGCGGCGGTCATGGTCAGAAGAACAACGGCCAACAGGGCCAGAACAACACACTTGCTGATCAGTCTCATTTGTAAAACCTCGTCTTTAGTAATGTTTCAATTCCTGCGCTGAGCCGCGTTTACTTGCCGGCCAGGGCCCGCTCCAGCCAGATGGCGGAGACGTCCATCGCCGCGTAGAGGCTGTCCTTCTCGCTCTTTTTGACCACGCGGTCCCGGCTGCGGCAGTCGGGAGCGGTGCGCTGGAGCTCGACGGTGACGCGGGTGGCGACATCCATATCCTTCTCCTTCCGGCTCTCCTTCACCTGCATGAGGATGATGAAGGGGTCGGCCATGGAGCCATAGTAGATCATGTTCCCAACACGGCGCAGAGGATGGCGCTTATAGACGAGGCCCTCCTTCTGAGGCATGGCAATCAACTCCTTTACAATTTGAAAATGGTTTGTCATATTTGTAACCAGATTGTAACATGTTGCTCTCCATCTGTCAAGGGCTAGACTGGATTTTTCCGGAATGAAAAAAACTTTTCCGGCGGGGCGCGGAAAAACGCGGCCCCGAGCGGGGCCGCGTCCTCAGATACGGAAGTCCTCTTCCGACAGCTTTGATGTCTCCAGCTTCACCGGCCGGGGCGGAACCCGCTTGAACGGGTCGTACTTGAACCGGCCGCAGTGGAACTCCGCCGCCACCACGCCCTTCCGGCGGCAGATCACCTCCCGCTCGCTGATGGCGCTCCCGTGGGCGCAGTAGAGGCACCGGGGCTCAATATTTTTCCGGAACAGCATGGCGTTCTCCCTCCCCTGCGGCGGCTCAGAGCGTGTGCAGCGCGACCTTCCCGTCCTCCGCCGTAGCCGCGATCTGGGAGATGGGGTGGTCGTAGCTGTTGATGATCTCCGAGGCCAGGGTGTCCTCCACCTCCTTCTGGATGGTCCGGCGGAGGTTCCGGGCGCCGTAGGAGGCGGAGTAGGATTTCTTCACCAGCTCCTTCACCAGGGCCTCGTCGTAGTTGAAGGTCAGGCCCTTTTCCTTCAGGCTGGCCTTCAGCTCCTCCAGCATCAGCCGGGCGATGGGCAGGAAGTTCTCCTCCGTCAGCTTGTTGAAGCAGACGATCTCGTCTACCCGGTTGAGGAACTCCGGCCGCAGGAACTGCTGGAGGGCCTTCATGGCCCGGTCCCTGCCCTGCTCGTTGATCGTTTTATTGAAGCCCACGGTCCCCTCCTTCCGGTCGCTGCCGGCGTTGGAGGTCATGACAATCACCGTGTTCTCGAAGTTCACCTTCCGCCCGTGGGCGTCGGTGATCTGGCCGTCGTCCAGGATCTGGAGCAGCACGTTGAGCACGTCCGGGTGGGCCTTCTCAATCTCGTCGAAGAGGATCACGGAGTAGGGCTTGCGCCGGATTTTTTCCGTCAGCTGCCCCGCCTCGTCGTAGCCCACGTAGCCCGGGGGCGAGCCGATGATCCGGGACACCGAGTGCTTCTCCATAAACTCCGACATATCCAGGCGGATCAGGCTCTCCGGGGCGTTGAAGAGGTCGTCGGCCAGCTGCTTGACCAGCTCCGTCTTGCCCACGCCGGTGGAGCCCACGAAGATGAAGCTCACCGGCTTGCGCTTGGGGGAGATGCCCACCCGGTTGCGCCGGATGGCGGAGGCCACGGCGTCAATGGCCTCGTCCTGGCCGATGATCTTCTCCTTGAGCCGCCGGTCCAGCTCGCTCAGGCGCTTGAACTCCTCCTCCCGGATCTTGCTGGCGGGAATCTTGGTCCACAGCTCGATGACTCGGGCCAGGTTCTCCATGGTCAGCTCCGGGGAGCCGTGGGCCGTCAGCTCATCCAGCTCCGTCTGGAGCTGGAGCTCCCGGCTCTTGAGCTCCGCCAGGCGCTCAAAGTTGGGCTCCTCCTCCCCCTCCAGCAGCTCCCGCTCCTTGGCGTAGTCCTCCAGCTCCCGGACGATCTCCTGCCGCCGGTTGATGTCCCGGTCCTTCAGGTTCATGTCCGAGCAGGCCTCGTCGATGAGGTCGATGGCCTTGTCCGGCAGGAACCGGTCGGTGATGTAGCGCTCGGAGAGCAGCACCGCCTGCCGGAGGATGCCCTCGGGGATCGTTACCCCGTGGAAGCTCTCGTAGTAGTGGGCGATGCCCCGGAGGATGTGCATGGTGTCCTCCAGGCTGGGCTCGTTCACCGTTACCGGCTGGAAGCGGCGCTCTAGGGCGGTATCCTTCTCAATATGCTTGCGGTACTCGGTGAAGGTGGTCGCGCCGATGACCTGGATCTCGCCCCTGGAGAGGGCGGGCTTGAGGATATTGGCGGCGTTCATGCTGCCCTCGGCGTCTCCGGCGCCCACGATATTGTGAACCTCGTCGATGACCAGAATGATATTGCCGTATTTGCGGATCTCCTCGATAAGGCCCTTCATCCGGCTCTCGAACTGGCCCCGGAACTGGGTCCCCGCCACCAGGGCGGTGAGATCCAGGAGAAAGACCTCCTTGCTGCGGAGCTTGAAGGGCACCTCCCCATTGGCGATGCGCTGGGCCAGGCCCTCGGCAATAGCGGTCTTGCCCACCCCGGGCTCGCCGATGAGGCAGGGGTTGTTCTTCTGCCGGCGGTTGAGGATCTGCACCACACGCTCAATCTCCTGCTCCCGGCCCACCACCGCGTCCAGCTTGCCGGTCTTGGCCCGGTCGGTGAGGTTGATGCAGTAGTTGTCCAGGTATTTCCGCTTGGGGGTCTTGTCCGATTTGCGCTCCTTGGGCTCGTGGGAGCGGCCTCCCTCCCGGTCCGGAGCGGCGGGGGACTCTCCGCCGCCCCCGAAAAGGCGGTTGAGGAAGGGGAAGGTGGCGGTCTTGCCGTCCTCGTTCTCCTCCGCGTCCTCCCCCTGGGGGATGAGGCCCTCCATGGACTCCGCCCCGCCGAAGGCCTGCATCATCTCATCGGAGATGGCGTCCAGATCGTCGTCGCTGATGCCCATGCGGCGCATCATCTCGTTGACCTGGGGCAGGCCCAGCTCCTTGGCGCACTTCAGGCACAGGCCCTCGTTGACGGTCTGCCCGTTCTCGATCTTCGAGATGAACACCACCGCCACCCGCTTTTTGCATTTGGTACACATGGTTGGCTGCATAACTTTTTACCTCCAAGGCCGGCGATCAGCTCCGCCCGGCTTCTGCGTCGTTTGAGACCGTTATATCAGAAGTACGGCCCCTTGATATGAACAAACTGAAAACTTTTCAGGAAACGGCCAGTTTTTTCCAACTCTGGAGCTTGCTCCGGCTACAGGGACACCGGCGCGGCCAGCCCCAGCCACCCGGCGATGGCTCCGGCCAGGCGGGTCTGCTCCAGCACCTCCGGCGTCAGCCACAGGCCCGTCCGGGCAAGAAGCCACACCAGCAGGCAGACGGCCACCGCCCCTTTGAGGGCCCCCAGGAGCATGCCCCCCGCCCGGTTGAGCTGGCTGAGGAAGGGGACCGGCAGCTTGAGGAAGATGTCTAGGGCACGGATGGCCAGCCGCAGCGCGGCCAGCAGAAGCAGGAAGGACAGGAAGCAGATCGCCGCGTGGACCGCCTGGAGCACGACGGTATCCAGGGCGGTATCCACTGCGCGGAGGCCCAGGGTCCGCAGGGCTTCACGACCGGAGGCCAGGGCGGTTTCCTGGGTGAGATCCAGTCCCTCCAGCAGCTCCGACGCCTTCTCGCGGACGAAGCGGTTGGGGATGCCTGACAGGATGCTGTCCAGCTCCTGGCGGGGGGAGGAGGAGAGGCTGTTCTCCTCCATCAGCTCCGCTACGCGCTCCTCTACCGCGGCGTGGGCGGCTGGGCGCAGGGCGCGATCCACTATCTCCGGCGCGGCAGCACCGGCGATCTGGACCGACAGCAGCAGGGCGATCACCACCGCCGCCAGCTCCGCCAGAGTGCGGAAGAGCCCCTTCCGCCAGCCCAGCCAGGCGAACAGCAGGAAAATTACCGCGATGATACCGTCTATCATAACAGATGTCTGCAAAAAAGGCCAACTCCTTTCTATGGGAACCGTGGAAAAGGTCTACATTCTTTTCTTTTTTTAAAGAAAAGAATCAAAAGAAAATCTGCGCGAAACGCTGTTTCGCGTATGTCCTTCGGGGCGGGGGCTAGGGCAGGTAGCGCCACGCCGAGGAGGCGGAGAGGATCAGCACTGCGCCGTCGCTCCCGGCGATGATTTGTCCGGCGTAGCCGGTATTGTCCAGGCGGTTGAGCTCCTCAAGATTTTGATCATAGAGGACCAGGCTGTTGTCATAGAGGACGGCCAGGGTATCCCCGGCGGCGGAGAGGTCCAGGACCTCCTCGCTCAGGGACAGGGTGGCCAGCTCCTGGCCGTCCAGGCCGAAGGTGGTTAATTGGCTGATATTGCCCGCCTGGTAGCGGCCCAGCAGAAGGGCGCAGAAGCTTTGGCCCGTCAGGGCGTAGTCGTAGAGGTACTGACCGCCGTAGGGGTGGTCCAGCAGGAGCTGGCCGTCCAGGTCTGTGATGGTTAGGCGGGTATCGCACAGGCTGATAACGGTATTTTCATGGCAGGCGAAGTCCATCACCAATCCGTCCCGGATGGAGCGTTCCCCCAGCTTCTCGGCGGTGGTCAGGTCGTAGACCACCAGGGTGCTGGTGAAGACGCCCCCCTCCGCCCCCAGGCTCACCGCCACCAGCTTGGAGCAGTTTTCGGTGACAACGGCGTCGCTGATGTAGCTGTCGTAGGAGTCGAAGTGGAACACCAGCTCTCCGGAGGGGTTATAGACGGAGACGGCGTCCTTATAGCCGCTCTTCTGCTCCGTTACGGCCAGCCAGTCCCGGCTGTTGAGCCGGGCGGTATAGTACACCTGGCCCCCGGAGGTGGTCTTTTTTTCCCGGAGGCCCGTGCTGTCCAGCAGGTAGAGATTCGTGCCGCCCACGTCCCACACCACCGCCCGGCTGGTTCCGGTGGAGAGGGCGGGGGTGGAGAGGTTCACCGGCTCGTCGCAGAGGACCGCCCCGCCGGCGTCCAGCAGGCGGAGGCTGTTGGGGGTAGCCACCAGCAGCTGCTCCCCCAGCCAGGCGAAGCGGTTGGCCTGGTCGGCGGAGTAGGTGTAGGTGTCCCGGGCCTCGCCGGTGTCGCCGTACATGAGCCAGCGGCGCAGGGAGGCAAAGTGCTGCCCGTCCTCCATAGTGGACAGCACCGCCGCCGCCAGAACGACGGCCAGGATGAAGAGCACCTTGGAGACGCGGCTCCAGAGGCTCTTTTTTTTGCCGCCCTTCTCGGGAGCGGCCCGTTTTCCCTTAGTCAGTGCGACTCTCATCCTCATAGCAGAGCCGGGACAGGTACAGCCCCCCCGGCGGGACGGTGGGCCCCGCCAGAGTGCGGTTCCCGCTGTCCAGAATGACGGGGATATCCTCCGGGGAGAGCTTTCCCTCCGCGCAGTAGAGGACCGTGCCTGTAATGGCCCGTACCATATTATACAGAAAACCGTTGGCGCAGACCTTCAGCTCCAGAAGATCTCCGCTGCGGGTGACATAGCAGTGATAGATGGTGCGCACAGTGGTTTTGGTCTCCGTGCCCACGCTCCGCACCGCCCGGAAGTCGTGGGTCCCCTCGAAGGCCCGCGCCGCCCGGTCCATGACCGCCTCATCCAGCTGCTTGGGGTAGAAGTAGGCCCGGTGGACATGGAAGGGGTTGCGGATGCGGGAGTTGAAGATCCGGTAGGTATACTCCTTTTTCAGG
>JAIEIQ010000008.1 GCA_029065305.1 Oscillospiraceae bacterium | reverse complement strand
CTCTTCCGGGGCCTGGACCTGCGGGTGGAGGGCGGGGAGCGCATCGCCCTCATCGGGGACAACGGCACCGGCAAATCTACCCTTTTGAAGATTCTCCTGGGGGAGGAGCAGGCGGACGGAGGCCGGGTGAAGTTCGGCCCTACGGTCCGGACGGCCTACCTGCCCCAGATCATCCATTTTGACGACCCGAGGCGGAACCTGGTAGACACCATGCTCTACGCCAAACGGGGGATGAGTACGCAGACGGCCCGGGACCGGCTGGGGGCGTTCAACTTCCGGGGGGAGGATGTGTTCAAGACGGTATCCGTGCTCTCCGGCGGGGAGCAGAGCCGGCTGCGGCTGTGTATGCTCATGGACGAGGAGATCAATCTGCTGGTTCTGGACGAGCCCACCAACCATCTGGATATCGCCTCCCGGGAGTGGATTGAGGAGGCGGTGGAGGCCTACGAGGGGACGCTGCTGTTTGTCAGCCACGACCGGTACTTCATCAACCGCTTCGCCACCCGGATCTGGGAGCTGGAGAACGGGGTGATTACCGACTACCCCGTGCCCTTTGGCCGCTACAGGGAGATCAAGGATCGGGAGAAGACCCAGGCCCAGCTTCAGTCCCGGGCCGAGAAAAAAGAGGAGAAGCCCAGACCCGCTCCCAAGGGCAATAAGGCCCAGCAGGCGGCGAAAAAGCAGCTGACCATCTGCGAGCGGGAGATGGCGAAGCTGGAGGAGGAGATCAAGCGGACGGAGGCCGAATTGGAGGCCAGCGCCTGCGACTATGAGAAGTACAGCGCGCTCTACACCCAGAAGGAGGCGCTGGACGGCCAGCTGCTGGAGCTGATGGAGAAATGGGAGAAGCTGGCGGAGGAGGCGGAGAGCTAGTGCGCACTGCGGAAAAGATTTGCTGGCTGCTGGCCGGGCTGTGCTTTCTGCTGGGCTGCGCCTGCCGGTTTGTCTTTACCGCTGTGCGCTTCACCGGCTTTCTGCTGTGGTGCGCCGCCGGGGTGCTGATTCTGTGGGCGCTGCTGGGCCGCTGGAGCGGACGGAAGCGCTGGGCACAGCGGGCGAGGCGGGTGCTGGCCTGCCTGCTGGCGGCGGGAACGGTGCTGTTCGCCGTTCTGGAGGTTCAGGTCATCGCCTGGTCCCGGACGGACTGGGACACAGAGCCCCAGGCGGTCATCGTTCTGGGGGCCGGGGTCAACGGGACAGTGCCGTCCCTGAGCCTGCGGACCCGGCTGGAGGCGGCGCTGGCGTATTTGGAAAAATGGCCCGGCGTCCCGGTGGTGGTGACGGGCTCCCAGGGGCCGGGGGAGGCGGTGAGCGAGGCGGCCTGCATGGCGGATTGGCTCGCCGCCCGCAGCTTCCCAGAGGAGCGGATCATCCTGGAGGATCAGGCGGACAACACGGAGGAGAACATCCGCTTTTCCCTGGCGCTCCTGGAGGAGCGGGGAGTGGACACCGCCGGCCCCATCGCGGTGGTGTCCAGCGGCTACCACCTCTACCGGGCCTCCCTGCATATGGCGGGGAACATGGTCCCGGCGGCGGCGCGGATGTCGGTCCGCTATCTGCCCCTGACCGTCAACTACTATATCCGCGAGGCCTTTGCCGCCGCCGCGGAGCTTGTGTTCTGAAAGAAGGAGGCATTCTATGCCAAATATTTTATGCGTCTACTACAGCCGGACCGGCACGACGGAAAAGCTGATGCAGGAGATTGCCCAGGAGCTGAAATGCGAGATTCTCAAGCTGGACGACGGCATCGACCGGAGCGGACTGCGGGGCTGGCTGCGCAGCGGGCTCCAGGCCATGGCCCGCCGCCTGCCGGCGGTGAAGCCCCTGGAGACCAGCCTGCCCCTGCCCATCTACGATCTGGTGATCATCGGCACCCCGGTGTGGGCGGGGCGGTGCAGCTCCCCGGTGCGGAGCTTTCTGGTGGAGTACGGCAGTGAGCTGCGGCAGGTGGCCTATGTCATCACCCGGAGCAGCGATCTGCGCTACGAGGAGGTCTTTGACCAGATGGACCTCTACGTCCCGACGCCCCGGGTCAGTGCCGTGACCATCCGGCCCAATACCGTGGGCTCCACCTTCTGGCGGGATGAGTTCCTGGTCAGCATCCGGGGCGACGGAAAGGAGGACTGAGCCATGACAGAAAAACTGCGGGCTATTGAGGAGCGCTACGAGGACCTGTCCCGGCAGCTGGAGGACCCGGCGGTCTACGGCGATCCGGAGCGGCTGAAGAAGCTGAACCGGGAGCAGAAGGAGCTGGCGCCTGTGGTGGAGGCCTACCGGGCCTGCCGGAAGGCGGAGGACGATCTCCATTCCGCCCAGGAGCTGCTGGGGGACCCGGAGCTCAAGGAGATGGCCCAGGAGGAGCTGGAGTCTGCCAGGGAGGCCATCGCCCGGCTGACCGCGGAGCTGAGGCTCCTGCTGCTCCCCCGGGACCCCAACGACCGCCGGAACGTG
>JAIEIQ010000079.1 GCA_029065305.1 Oscillospiraceae bacterium | reverse complement strand
GGAGGCATCACCGAGAAGGGAGTCCAGAACCGTAGGTTCTGGTGTGTTTTTGGTTACTTTTTGCACAAGCAAAAAGTGACCGGGGTCCGGGCCGCGCAGGCCCGGGACAGCGAATAGAATCAATTAACCCTCGCGCCGTCCCGGCGCGAAGATTTGATGAAGGAGAGGAAAGAACAATGAAGACAGCTCTGGAAAAATACCGCCAGGAACTGGCGGCAATCAAGGAAGCGGGTACCTGGAAGGGTGAGCGCATCATCACCACCCCCCAGAAGTCCCGCATTGACACCACTGAGGCCAAAAAGGTTGTCAATATGTGCGCCAACAACTACCTGGGCCTCTCCAACCACCCCGCTCTCATCGAGGCGGCGAAAGCCAGCTATGACCAGTGGGGCTTCGGCCTCAGCTCCGTGCGCTTTATCTGCGGTACCCAGAACGTCCACAAGGAGCTGGAGCGCAAGCTGGCGGAATTCCTCTCCATGGACGACGTGATCTTATATTCCTCCTGCTTTGACGCCAACGGCGGTCTCTTTGAGACCCTGCTGGGGCCGGAGGACGCTATCATCTCCGATGAGCTCAACCATGCCTCCATCATCGACGGCGTGCGCCTGTGCAAGGCCAAGCGCTACCGCTACAAGAACAACAATATGGAGGACCTCCGCGTCCAGCTGGAGGCCGCCCGCGACGCAGGCTGCAAGGTCAAGCTCATCGCCACCGACGGCGTGTTCTCCATGGACGGCTACATCGCCGACCTGAAGGGCATCTGCGATCTGGCGGACGAGTTCGACGCCCTGGTCATGGTGGACGACAGCCACGCCGTGGGCTTTATGGGCGATACCGGGCGGGGCACCCCCGAATACTGCGGCGTACAGGACCGGGTGGACATCATCACCGGCACCTTCGGCAAGGCCCTGGGCGGCGCCTCCGGCGGCTACACCGCCGCCCGGCAGGAGATTGTGGACCTGCTGCGCCAGCGCAGCCGCCCCTACCTGTTCTCCAACACCGTGGCCCCCGCCATCTGCGCCGCCACCCTGAAGACCATCGAGCTCCTGACCGCCTCCACCGCCCTGCGGGACAAGGTCCACGAGAACACCGCCTACTTCCGGGAGAAGCTGAGCAAGGTGGGCTTCGACGTGCTGGAGGGGAGCCACCCCATTGTGGCCGTCATGCTCTATGACGCCAAGGTGGCCGCGGAGTTCGCCGCCCGGATGCTGGAGAAGGGGGTCTATGTGGTCAGCTTCAGCTACCCGGTGGTCCCCCAGGGGAAGGCCCGCATCCGCACCCAGGTCTCCGCCGGACACACCAGAGAGGATCTGGACTTTGCCGTGGAGTGCTTCCGGGCGGTCAAGCAGGAGATGGGCATCTGAGCGGTATGGATGAAAAGAAGCTGCTGAATATGGCGCTGGAGATGGGCTTTGCTAACGCGGCGCTGATGGATACGGCGGAGCTGGTCTTTATCCCCGCCTTCCGCCCTCTGTGCGAGGAAAATCTGTGCGGGAAGTACGGGGTGAACTACGCCTGTCCGCCGGACTGCGGCACGGTGGAGGAGATGCGCCAAAGGGTTCTGCGCTGGCGGCGGGCCCTGGTGATGCAGACCATGTGGGACATTGAGGACCCCTTGAACAACGAGGAGATCAAGCCCGCCAAGGCCCAGCACAACCGCATGACCCGCCGGCTCATCGACCAGGCGGGTGCGCCGGGGCTGATGATCGGGGCCAGCGGGTGCAGCCTGTGCAGCCCCTGCGCCATTACGGCGGGGGAGCCCTGCCGGTTCCCGGAAAAGCGCTACTCCTGCATGTCGGCCTACTGCATCTTTGTGGAGGAGATGGCCAAACGGTGCGGGATGGAGTACGACTGCGGCCCCCGGGTCACCGCGTTTTTCAGCATGTACTGCTTTGATTCGATGGAATAATGGGAAGGGAGCCGGCTGTCCGGCTCCCTTTTTCCGCTCACATCTGCTTGTCCGCTGTGGCGGGGTTGTCGAGGAGGGTACCGTCCTCCCCGAACCGGGACCCGTGGCAGGGGCAGTCCCAGGACCGCTCCTGCCGGTTGTAGTGCAGGGCGCAGCCCATGTGGGGACAGCGGGGTGCGGTAGGCGTCAGCAGCCCCAGAACCGTCTCCAGGCCGTTGACTGCCAGCTGGGGCCAGAGGACGCGCCGGGCGGGGGAGAACAGCTCCGCATATGGGCTCTCCCGCCCCAGCACCAGATCCGTCAAAACCGTGGCGGCGGTCATGGCGGAGGTCATCCCCCATTTATTGAAGCCGGTGGCCACATAGAGGCCGGGGGTATGCTTGGAGTAGGGCCCGATATAGGGCACGCCGTCCAGTGTCATGCAGTCCTGGGTGGCCCAGCGGAAGACTGCCCGGGCCTGGGGATACCAGCTCCGGGCGGAGTCCTCCAGCTCCCGCCAGCCGCCGCCCCGTTTCCCCGTCCGGTGTCCGCCGCCGCCCAGCAGGAGGAGGGAGCCATAGGTGCGGAAGGAGAGGCCCTTCTCGTCCTCGTCCACGTACATTCCGCCCACATCCGGGGCGTTTTCCAGAGCCAGCACATAGGACCGGTGCTGGTACAGCTTCATGAAGTAGGCGCCGTGCCGGTTGAGAATGGGGAAGTGGGTGGCGACGATGATCCGCTCCGCGGAGATGGTTCCGCCGGTTGTCACCGCCTTCCCCGGCGACAGGGAGAGCACCTTTGTGTGCTCGAAGGACTGGGCCTCCCTGGCAATGGCGGCGATGAACTGGAGCGGGTGGAACTGGGCCTGGCGTGGAAAGCGCACCGCCCCCGCCACCGGAAAGGGGAGGGGCAGCTCTGGCGCGAATTCCGCTGGGAACCCCAGCTGGTCCAGCGCCGCCAGCTCCCGGTCCAGCTTCCGCCGGCTGTCCAGGGAGTAGACGAAGGCGTCCCGCTCCTCAAAGCCGCAGTCGATAGTCCGGCAGAGTTCCCGGTACCGCTCCAGCGCCTGCTGGTTGGCCTCCAGGTAGAGGCGGGCCCGCTCTGCGCCAAGATTGCGCAATAGTTTATCATAGATCAGGCCGTGCTGGCTTGTGATCTTCGCAGTGGTATTTTTTGTGACGCCGCCGCCGATCCGGTCCGCCTCCACGAGGGCGCAGTCCACGCCTGCCCGGGAGAGCTGATAGGCGCAGAGCAGGCCGGTGAGGCCGCCTCCCACCACCAGCACATCCGTTTTCAGATCTCCCCGCAGAGGAGCCAGCCGGGGAAGCCGCGCCGTCTGTGTCCAAACAGAGTCCATCCCATCACCTCGCTGGTTTAGGATGACCGTGGAGGCCGGGATTATGCGCCGGGGACAGCGGGGTTCTTATTTCCCTTCTGCGGAGAGGGTTTTACGCTCCGGCAATTTTGCCAATGGTTTCTTGTGTTTTGCCGGAAAGAATGATAGAATCAGATCGACAGAGTAAATTTACAATTCAGGGGGGATAATCGTGAACATATACCGGATAGAGGAATCAAACGCCGCGGCTGTCGCGAGGCTCATGTCGGACATAAAGCCGGATTGGTGGGACTTTGAAGGCGCGAGCCGGCAGCTGCAGGATGTATCTGTGCTTGCAGGTCTGATTGGCTGGTACATGGGGGACAGAGAAAATCCTAAGGGGTGGATTTTATGCGCGGAGTATGAGGGATACTCCTATTTGAGCGTAGAATGTCTTGGGTATGATGAAAATGGAACTTTTGTTATGGAGCAGCAGGCAGAGCCGCTGCTGAACCGCGCGGAAGAGCACGCGAGGAAAAAGGGATACCGCAATTTGAAATACATCATCGGCTCCACGGATATGTCCTGCCACGGCAAACCGATTGTAAACTATGCGGATGAATTGAAAGCGTTACACTCCAATGGCCGAAAGCACTTTGATTATTTTGTGCAGTATGGATTCTCTCCGACCGGTTTTATCC
>JAIEIQ010000078.1 GCA_029065305.1 Oscillospiraceae bacterium | reverse complement strand
CTGTGGTTTTCCGGCTATGCCGCCCTTTATCTGGACCCGGCGGAGGCTCTGGCGGGGACGGAGGACGTGGTGACCCTGGTGCTGACGGACTATCCCCGGGAATCCGGACGGGGCTGGCGCTGCGAGGCGCGGGTGCTGGACCGGGGCCTGCGGGGGAGGGCGGTCTACTACGGGGACCGTGCCCTGCTGGAGCTGGAGCCCGGGGACCGGCTCACCGCCGATGTGAAATACTACAGCGCCCGGCTTCTCTCCGGTGAAGCCTCCGCCTACTACACCGGAAAAGGCGTTTTCCTGCGGCTCTACGGCAAAAATCTCCTGGTGGAGGAGGAAGCCAATGCCGGAAGCCTCCGGTATCTGCCCCAGCGGCTCTCGCTGAACCTGCGCCGGGCGGTGGAGAAGGTCTACGGCGGACAGCGCGCCGCCTTTATCACCGCCATGCTCACCGGTGACCGGGAGAAGCTGGATCAGCAGAGCCTCAGTGACTTAAAGGAGTCTGGACTCATGCACGTCACCGCCGTCTCCGGCCTCCACTGCGGCTTTCTGGCGGCGCTGCTGGGACTGCTGCTCTTCCGGCGGCAGAGGCTGACGGCCCTGGTGGGCTATCCGATTCTGCTGTTCTATATGATGGCGGTGGGGTGTACGCCCTCGGTGGTGCGCTCCTGCGTCATGATGGGGTTTCTCCTGCTGGCCCCGCTGGCCGGGCGGGAGAACGATCCGCCTACCGCCCTGTCCGGAGCGCTTCTGGTGATCCTGCTCGCCAACCCCTACGCGGTGGGATCGGTGAGCCTTCAGCTGTCCTTTGCCGCCGTGGCGGGGCTACTGCTGGTGACGCCCAGGGTGTACCGGGCTATGGGGAAGTGCCTCCGGCCCGGCTCGAAGCTGGGGCAAAGGGGCTGGCGCTTCCTGACGGGAACCCTGTCCGCCAGCCTGGGGGCCATGATTTTCACCGCGCCTCTGGGAGCGATCTATTTTCAGACCTTGTCCCTGGCCTCTCCGCTGGCAAATCTGCTGGTGCTGTGGGCCATGCCGGTGATCTTCGGCGGAGCGCTGCTGCTGACGCCTCTGGCGGCGGCTTTTCCGGCGCTCCTGCCGCTGACGGTCCTGCCGGACGCCCTGGCCGGATACGTCCTCTGGATGGCGGGTGCTCTGGCGAAGCTGCCGGGCCACGCGGTCCACTTCACCGGGCCGCTGCTCGCCGCCTGGCTGATCCTGTGCTACGGGATGCTGGCCCTCTGCGCGGCCACCCGCTCCCGGGCGAGGTCCTATGCCCTGGCGGCAGTCCTCGCCGCCGTCTGTCTGCTGGGGGCCAGGAGCCTCCCGGGGCTCCAGGTCAAAAACGACGCGCTGACCATTGTTACCGTGGACGTAGGGCAGGGCGCGGCGACCCTGCTCCACTCCGGCGGCGTCACCGCCCTGGTGGACTGCGGCAGTCTCGGCTCCGCAGCGGGGCCGGGGGACGCCGTAGCCAACGCCATGGAGCACTACGGCTGGGACCGGCTGGACTTTGTGGCGCTGACCCACTACCACCAGGACCACGCCGGCGGGCTGGAGGCCCTTTTTGCCCGGGTGGAGGCGGGGCGGCTGATCCTGCCCCAGCTGGGGGAGAGTGAACAGTCCGCGCTTCAGGAGGCGGTGCTGGCCCTGGCGGAGCGGTACGGAACGGCGGTGGAATTCGCCGGAGAGCCGCTGACCGAGGGGCTGGGCCGCGCGGTTCTGCGCGTGTACCCGCCGCTGGCCGGAGGAGATGTGAACGAGGAGGGCCTGACCTTCCTGTGCACCGCCGGGGAGTTCGACATGCTGATCACCGGCGACATGGCCTCCTCCACGGAGCGGCTTTTGATTGAGACATACGAGCTGCCGGATATTGAGGTTCTGGCGGTGGGCCACCACGGCAGCAAAAACTCCACCTCCGTGGAGCTGCTGGAGGCCGTTGCCCCAGAGGTGGGTGTGATCAGCGTGGGGGAGAACAACAGCTACGGCCACCCGGCGGCGGAGTCCCTGGCGCGGCTGCGGGAGGCCGGGGCAGATATTTACCGCACGGACCGGCAGGGGAATATCCTCATCCGGGTCCACTAGATAAAAGGAGAACACCATGAAAAAACTGATTCCCATTCTGATCACCGGCGACATGGCCTCCTCCACGGAGCGGCTTTTGATTGAGACATACGAGCTGCCGGATATTGAGGTTCT
>JAIEIQ010000077.1 GCA_029065305.1 Oscillospiraceae bacterium | reverse complement strand
CCGTTTTAAGTTTTTGGCCTGTTGAGGAATTCTTTGCCGGAACCTCAATTCGAATTTCATACGGGCCACCCACAATAGCACCAGTATCAGTAAAACCTGAAATAAATAGTGCGTTCCCCTCGGGATCAACAGTCATGAACAAATCATATCCACTTGATGTATAGGTGTGATACCCTTCACTATCTGCACCTATGCGGCTCAAGCTTCCATCTACATAGATCTCTAAATCGACATCTTCGATCCAGAAATCATCCGGTGTGACGTTTAGTGGCAGAATGACCTTCGTTGTACCGTTGGGCACCGCCTCAGAATTTTTTCCGAGACTGATGCTGTCCATTTTAGGGTTGATGTCACCCCCCGGTCCGTTTGAGGAAGCAGTCCAGTTGCCGCTGCTGTCTCTGACCAAGGTCATATTAGGCTGGGAGCTGTGGGGCAAAAGCTCAAAATTGCTGTCCGTGGAGTTCGGAGCAGAAATATACGTTTGTCCGACGTTCGCCGAACTTGAGGACAGCGTGTCGTTATAATTTGTACCGCCAATCGCAACCTTGGTTGTACCTGTCACTTGACCGGTAATCTTTAAAGTTTGATCCTGATTCAGAAACAGGAAGCCGCCATTGCCGCTAAAATTCCCGACATTAAGATTCCTTCCATCGGCCTTTGTAAGATCCAGCTTTGCGCCGGAGGCAACGGAGAGATTCCCGTTGTTTTCGAACTGGCTGCTAGCGGTCAAGGCGAGGTTGCCTGTTTCCACCGACAGACTTGAAATACCTACAAAGGTGCTTTCCGACGGATTGCCATCGCCTCTGTACACCACGTCTGTGGCGCTGGAGCCGCCGCCCTCCACATCGGGAAGCCTGTTATTACCGGTGATGGTAACGGTGCCGGTGACAGTATAATCCCTATCATTTGGCTCTGTCCGTTTACCAGGCTGGCCGGGGGCTGGGGCATACTGTTTCGCGCCGCAGGCGTAGATGGAGCCTAAGTTGCTGTCCTTATCGGCGTTAATAGTAATGGAAGCGTTGCCTTCAAATTGATTGGGCCCGCTGTCATCTGTGGCACCTTCTCCACCCATATTGCCCATACAGAGATTACCAGCGTATATATTGCCGTCTCCGCAAACATTGGGATTCCCTTGCAGATTGGTTTTTCCATTAATAATTATCTGCCCATCGCTTCCAGTCTTTGGTGGTGTAAATGATTCATAACTATTTTTAATTAAGCCACCGCAGAAGAGGTTAAAAGAATGTGCTGTACTATTAGCTCTTACAGTATCCAATGTCAGCGTGTATCCGTTCGCTATAATCGCATTGCGCGTACTTGATGCAAAGTGAAGAACAATATTTTCAAACTTTACATCCGCGCCAAGAATAATACCGCCGCGCCATAGAGTGAGAATATGAGAGTTTCCTTGAATTGTCACAGATTTGTTGATTGCCCAAGGCTCTGTACCGCTATTTTCGGCACCCAGAACAAAATCGCAGCCCAACTTAATGATGTCTCCATCAGTGGCAGCGTTGATGGCATCAAGAAGCTCCTGACCGCTGTTTACCGTTCTTTCCCCCCCAGCAGCATGAGCTGGAAGCGGGAGGAGGGCGGCTGTCAGGCAGAGTGCCAGCAGGGCTGCCATCAGTCTGTACGTCGTTCTCAATCGCATAAATTTCCTTTCTTTCACAGTTGGTCCGGACCCCGCGCATCCCTGCGCGGAGCCACTCTTTCCCTTCACAATATGCAGTGGAGCGACATTACCTCCACTTTATCATAGTATATCAGAAACACCCGGCGGACACAAGTGCCATTTTCAAATATTGCCCGCTCTTGACAAATTTCCCCCGTGTGCTACAATAAGTGTCATATGAGACTGTTGCATATGATACTTTTGAAACGGAGGACAAGTCCATGACAGACGCGGAGCGCCAACGGCAGGAGCACCGGAAAAATATGATGCTGGTGGACCCCCTGCCCAGGGTCATCACAAAAATGGCCGTCCCATCCATCATCTCCTTCCTCATCACATCCATCTATAATCTGGCGGACACCTATTTTGTCAGCTCCCTGGGCACCGAGGCCACCGCCGCCGTCAGCGTCAACGCCTCCCTGGACCAGATTCTCATGATGGCCGGGTCCATGCTGGCGGTGGGCGCGGCCAGCTATATTTCCCGCCTCCTGGGTGCCCGGCGGGAGGAGAAGGCCAACCAGGTCATCTCCGTGGCCTTCTTCCTGGCTATGGGCTTCGGCGCGGTGGTGATGGTTCTGGGGGTGGCCTTCATGGCCCCCATGGTCCGCCTCCTGGGTGCCACCGCCACCTGCGAGGGCTACGCCATGGACTACGCCGCCTATGTCCTGCTGGTGGCCCCCTTCATGGCGGCGAACTTCGTTATGAACCAGTGCCTGCGGGCGGAGGGCAGCGCCATGCTGAGTATGATCGGCATGGGCTTCGGCGGGATTCTCAACTGCTTCCTGGACCCCATTTTTATCTTCACCCTGGGCCTGGGGGTCCGGGGGGCCTCCATGGCTACCGCTATCTCCAAGCTGGTGAGCTTCGCCATTCTGGTTTTCCCCTACCTCACCCGGCGGAGCCTGCTGCGGGTGTCCATCCGCTGCTTCAAGCCCACCGCCGACATCCTGGGACAGATTGTCAGCGTGGGGTCCTCCTCCCTCTTCCGCAACGGCCTGGCGGTGATCTCCGCCATTGTCCTCAACAACATCGCCGGCGGCATCTCCGACTCCCTGCTGGCGGGCATCGGCGTGTCCACCAAGATCATGATGTTCCCCTTCGGCATTATCTTGGGCTTCGGCACCGGGTTCCAGCCGGTGGCGGGCTTCAACTGGGGGGCCAAGCGCTATGACCGGGTGGCGGAGAGCTACCGCTTCGCCGCCCGCACCGCCATTATCGGCGCGGCGGTCATGGGGGCGGCGCTGGCGGTGTTCGCCGGGCCGCTGATCCTCCTCTTTGCCAAGGCCGACCCGGCCATGCAGGAGGCCGGGACCCTGTGCATCCGCCTGCAGAGCATAGCCCTGCCGGTCCACAGCTGGGTGGCGGTGGTGAACATGCTGTGTGCGGGTCTGGGCAACGCCAAGGGGGCCGTGCTGCTGTCCACCGCCCGGCAGGGCACCTGCTTCCTGCCCATCGTGTACCCCATGGCCCTGCTGTGGGGGAGCCTTGGCGTAGTGTCGGTCCAGGCGGTGGCGGACGTGCTGACCCTCCTCCTGGCGGCGCCCCTGATCCGAAAGGTGAAGCGGCAGATCCGGGCGGCGGCGCTGGAGCAGGGCGCCCAGGGGGACGTCCTGCCGGCGGAGGGGCGGTGAGACGATGCTCCATGCCGCACTCTCCAGCCTTCTGCGCATCGACCGGCACCGGCGGCGGGCTCTGCGGAAGGCTCTGGCCCCCTGCCAGTACGTGGGGACCATGCACCTGATTGTCCGCTACATCAGCCGGAACCCCGGGGCCAGCCAGGAGGAGATCGCCTGCTTCTTCGCCCTGGACAAGGCCAGCGCCGCCCGGGACGCCAAGCGCCTGGAGGACATGGGCCACATCCGCCGGGAGATCGACCCGTCCAACCGGCGGCAGTACCGGCTGTACCTGACAGAGGCCGGGGTGGAGATGCTGTCCGTGATAGACCGGGCCTACGAGGACTTCCAGAGCCGGCTTGCCGCCGGGTTCTCCCCGGAGGAGTGGGCGCTGCTGACGGAGCTGCTGGCCCGGCTGGAGGAGAACAGTCAGAAGGAGCTGTAAGGAGCACCCCCGCCTAAGGCGGGGGTGCTCCGCTTCTATGGCTTTATATCCGCTCCACCGGGAAAAGGACCCCAGTCTCCAGGGCCTCTGGGGGCGTGTTGTCCGGGTCGCCGAAGTAGCGGTCCATAGCGGGACCGCACATCCGATACTCGGTGTGCTCTCCCAGCCACGCGCACAGGGCCTCATAGGCCAGATGCAGGTTTTCATAAGAGCCCCTGTGCTGGACAGCCGCGCAGGTGCAGGCAGGCTTGCGCTTGACATCCGGACCGTCCTGGGCCACCACCATCTGGACCTCCACATTGGAGCGCACATGGCTGAACTCCTCGTCGTGGTAGAGCATCTGGATGGGCCCCGCCTGCGTCAGCCCGCGGGCGGCCGCCTCCTGGAACAGCTCATTGAAAAACTCGTGGTACTGGTGTACGCCGACGGTTTTCCGGATGGAGAATACCTTCTGCTCCGGGTCCTCCAGCAAAATCACATGGTACGTGTTTTCCATCATACAGACTCCTTCCATGCGGAGGATGTCCGCCTCCAGCCGGTGGAGCGCCGCCCGCTTATCGTCCAGCTCCCGGCACAGCGCCAGCCGGCGCTGCCGCAGGCGCTCCAGCAGCCGGTTGTCCTCCAGGCCCAGCAGGGGCCCGATCTCGTGGAGGGAAAAGCCGCAGCCCTTCAGCCACTGGATGCGGGTCAGCTCGGTGAGCTGCTCCTGCCGGTAGTACCGGTAGCCGTTTTCCCCCACGGCCTCAGGGCGCAGCAGTCCCAGGGCGTCGTAGTGGCGCAGCATCCGGGGGGTGACGCGGCTCAGGCGGGAAAATTCACCGATGGTGAGCATGACATTCCTCCTTGTTTTGTTGTGGAACCAGTTCCTGCAAACAGGATAAGCCTTTACACAGTGGGAATGTCAAGCCCCTTTTCCGAAAAATTTTCCACCCGTCATACTCTGTCCGGCTGCTTCATCTCCTGCCAGACGGTGCACATCATGGTGGTATAGCAGGTCAGCCCCCCGATGACGTCGCTCACCGGCTCGGCGGCAAAGACGCCGTAGGCCCCCAGGCCCCACAGCCGGGGCAGCAGGAGAATCAGCGGCGTCACCAGCGCTACCTTCCGCAGCAGGGAGAAGCACACCGCCATCCGGGCCCGGCCCAGGGCCACAAAGGTGTTCTGCCCAATCATCTGGAAGCTCATGAAGAAATAGGCGGCGTAGTAGATCCGCATGGTGCGCACCCCCACCTCCAGAAGCCCCGGGTCGTCGTTGAACAGCAGGATAAACACATGGGGGAACGCCAGCAGCAGAAGCCAGACGGCCACATTGTAGCTCAGGCAGGAGATGGTCAGAAACCGGACGCTCTCCCGCACACGGCTGTACCGGCCCGCGCCGTAGTTGTAGCCGATGACCGGCTGGGCCCCCTGGGTGAGGCCCCGGATGGGCTGAAAGACGATCTCCCGGACGGAGGTGATGGCGGTCATGGCCGCTACGTAGAGGTTTCCCTGGGCGCTGCCGCCGGACAGGGCGCCGTAGGTCTGGAGCTGGGCGTTGCCCAGGGCCTGGACCAGGCTGTTGGTCACGGAAAACGTGAAGCCCGTGAGCCCCAGGCCGCACACCCGCCGGAGAATGGGGCCGTCCAGGCCCAGGCTCTCCCGGTCCAGCCGGAGCAGTGCGTTTCTCCCGGTGAGGAACACCAGCACCCAGACGGCGGAGCAGGTCTGGGCGATGACCGTAGCCAGGGCCGCGCCCTGGACGCCCATGTCCAGGGCGAAGATGAAAACCGGGTCCAGAATCAGGTTGATGACGGCCCCCAGCAGGGTGGTCATCATCCCCGTACGGCCGAAGCCCTGGGCGTTGATGAAGGGGTTCATCCCCAGGCCGATCATCACCGGGACGGTCCCCGCCAGATAGAGGAGCAGGTAGTCCTTGGCATGGGCCACCGTCTCCGGACTGCCGCCCACCAGATAGAGGATGGGCTCGTGGAAGAGGTAGAAGAGCACCGTCAGCCCCGCCCCCAGCAGCAGCAGGAAGGTGAAGCTGACGCCCATGATCCGGGCCGCTTTTTTGTCGTCCCCCCGGCCCCGGGCGATGGAGCACAGGGGTGCGCCGCCGGTGCCGCAGAGGTTGGCAAAGGCGGTGATGATGTAGGTGACGGGCATCACCAGGCCGATGCCGGTGAAGGCGTCCCGGCCCACCTGATCGATGTGTCCGATGAATGCCCGGTCCACCACGTTGTAGAGCACCACCGTCAGTTGGGCCACCGTGAGGGGGATGGCCAGGGAGAGGATGTTTTTGGCGATGCTCCCCTGAGAGAAGTCGTTTTTCCGCTTCGCGTCCATATATACGCCTCCATTGCCGGATTTTTCGCTTCTATTGTAGGCCGGTTTGCCGGAAATTGCAAGAGCGGCGTTCCCCGGGAGGCCGCGCCCCGCTCCCCCCAATGGGACAAAAAATTTCTGGCCGTTCCCGGGAGAACAGCCAGAAAGCCTTTGCGCAGAGTGGAAATCGGGACGGCGCGGTTCCCTCCCTCAGTGCAGGATATTCAAAACCAGGGTCAGAACAATAAACACAGCGCCAATCCACTTGGTGGCCTTAGCCAGCTTGGCGTCGAAGGTCTTGGCCTTTCCCTTGGCCATAAAGGTGTCGGCCATGCCGCCGATAGCGCCGGAGAGGCCCGCGCTCTTGCCGGACTGGAACAGCACCGCCAGGATCACCGCCAAGCCGCACAGCAGCTGTAAAATCGTGACAAACAGAACCATTTCTCGCATACCTCCAAAGAAATTGTACAGAGCGCACTCCAGCGCGCACAGTCCACAGGACCTTTATCATAGCATATCTTTCCCCCGATTGCAAGGGGCCAGTCCCTTTTTTCCCGAAAAACCGGAAAATAATTTCCGCAAAGATAGAGGAACAGGCGTTGTATTTCCCAGAAAACTGTGGTATACTGGACAAAAGCCCCCACCTAAGGACAACAGGAGGCACTGCTATGCCGAAAAAGACGCGGATGACCGAGCGTATCTACGAATATCTCCAGGAAACCATTCCCGCCCAGGGCTACGCCCCCTCAGTGCGGGAGATCTGCGCCGCCGTGGGGCTCAAGTCCCCCTCCACGGTCCACTTCCACCTCAAGCGGCTCCAGGAGCAGGGGCTCATTGAGAAGGGGGAGTTCAAGGGCCGGGCCATCGCGCTGACCAGGCCCAGGGCCCGGAACCAGGTGCCTGTCGTGGGGGATGTGGCTGCGGGATCGCCCATCCTGGCCCAGGAGTGCATCGACGACTACCTGACCTTCGACTGCGGCGGGGAGGCGGACGCCCATTTCGCCCTTCGGGTGCGTGGGGAGTCCATGCTCAACGCGGGGATCCTGCCCGGGGACCTGGTGGTGGTCCGGCGGCAGCAGACCGCCCGGAGCGGGGAGATCGTGGTGGCCCTCATCGGGGAGGAGGCCACCGTTAAGCGCCTCTCCCTGAAAAACGGGGAGGTCTGGCTTCTGCCGGAGAATGACGAGTACGACCCCATCGACGGAACCGAGGCCCACATCCTGGGCAAGGTGATCGCCGTAGTGCGGGAGTACGCCTGACAAAACAGTGGACAAGAGCGCCGGGGACTGCAGCAGTCCCCGGCGCTCCCTTTTTCGATACAGCCTACCCCTTTTTCTCCTTTGCCAGCTCCGCCAGCCCCTGGCCCTTCAGGGCCCGCTCCAGCAGCTCCGGCAGGCGCTCCGGGGCGCAGGCGAAGCAGGGGATGTCCATGGCCGCGATCCGCCCGGCAGTCTGGGCGTCGTAGTAGGGCCGCCCGCCGTCGGCAATGGCCAGCAGCACCACCACCGTCACCCCCGCGTCCTTCCGCTCCTCCAGCCGCCGGAGGCGCCCCGCCCCGTGGCCCCCCACCACCAG
>JAIEIQ010000076.1 GCA_029065305.1 Oscillospiraceae bacterium | reverse complement strand
CGACCGCATCCGTTTAAAGCTCAAGACCGACATGGCCTAAGCCGTGAGCCCCGTGTATTACAGGCCCCAGTGCAGACCCGGCACGCCTCACCTATTTGGTCAGGCGTGCCGCTTTTTTACCGCAGATACTAATTCCCCTGTATTCTCCTCTCGGTAATCCATGCCGGCCAGATATCTCTAATAATACAGCACAAAATCCAGCCAGCAGGCCAGGGCCAGAACCGTCAGGGAGACCGTTCCCACCACGGGGAAGAGGCCCAGGACGCGGAACCGCCGCGCCCACTGGGGGTTCTTCCGGAGCTTCCCGCCGTCCGGGGGCCGGATCAGCAGTCCCGCACAGATGAACAGCCCCAGCGCGCCGGTGATAAGCATCCCGCTCCTGGCATAGATCAGCCCTGCCCTCGGCTGAAAGGACCGCAGGAGAAAACCTCCGGCAAACAGCACCGCGAAGAGCCCCGCCGAGATAATCAGCCCCGCCAGAAGCGCCGCGGCCAGATCGTGGAAAAAATCCCTCATAGCATCTCCCGGCCGGCGCGAGCCGCAGACGGCGCCCTCCTCATGACTCCACCGCAAAGCAGGCCACGTGGTGCCCGCCGCCCATATCCCGCAGGGCCGGCGTCTCCTGCCGGCACCGCTCCGTGGCGTACTGGCAGCGCCCGGCAAACTTGCAGCCCGGCGGCGGATTGATGGGGCTGGGCACCTCGCCCTCCAGACGGATGCGGGTGGCCTCCCGCTGGATCTCAATCACCGGGTCCGGGATGGGGATCGCGGAGAGCAGCGCCTTGGTATAGGGGTGCAGGGGGTGGCTGTACAGCTCTCCGGAGCTGGTGATCTCCACGATGCTGCCCAAGTACATCACCCCCACCCGGTCGGAGATGTGCTTGACCATGGACAGATCGTGGGCGATGAACAGATAGGTCAGCCCCATACTCTGCTGCAAATGGATGAGCATATTGACCACCTGGGCCTGGATGGACACATCCAGGGCGGAGATGGGCTCGTCCAGCACCAGGAACTTGGGCTCCATCGCCAGGGCCCGGGCGATGCCGATGCGCTGGCGCTGGCCGCCGGAGAACTCGTGGATAAACCGGTTGGCGTGCTCCTTGTTCAGGCCGACCATGTTCAGCAGCTCATAGATTTTATCCGTGCGCTCCGCCTTGCTCCCGCACATATTGTGGACGTCCAGGCCCTCGGCCACAATGTCGCTGACGGTCATGCGGGGGTCCAGGGACGCGTAGGGGTCCTGGAAAATCATCTGGGCTTCCTTCTTGAAGGCGAACAGCTCCGCGCCCTTGAGGGCATGGATGTCCCGGCCCAGGTATTTCACATCGCCGCCGGTCTTCTTGTACATACCCAGACAGGTGCGCCCGCAGGTGGTCTTGCCGCAGCCGGACTCGCCCACCAGCCCCAGAGTCTCCCCCTGGTGAATCTGGAAGGACACGTCATCCACCGCCTTCAGAGTGCGGCCCCGGCCCAGCTCGAAGTATTTTTTCAGATGGCTGACATCAAGAATTACGTTCTCCTTCATTTCCTGTCCTCCCAAGTAAACGGCGCGTCCTCGCAGCGCTCGGCCAGGGCGTAGAGCCAGCAGCTGGCCTCGTGGCCCTCCTCAAAGGCCACCGCCGGCGGCTCCTCCGTACAGCAGATCTCCATGCAGTATTTGCACCGGGTGCAGAAGGGACAGCCCGCCGGCGGGTTGAGCAGATCCGGCGGCGTTCCCTCGATGGAGGAGAGCACCTGCTTGTTCACCAGATCCAGGCGGGGCACCGCCTCCAGCAGGGCGTTGGTGTAGGGATGCCTGGGGCTGTGGAAGATGCTCATGTTGCTCCCCCGCTCCACGATCTTCCCGGAGTACATGACCACAATCCGGTGGGCGATGTTGGCCACCACCCCCAGATCGTGGGTGATGAGGATCACCGACGTCCCCTTCTCCTTCTGGAGCTCCTTGATGAGGTCCACAATCTGGGACTGGATGGTCACATCCAGGGCCGTGGTGGGCTCGTCCGCGATGAGCAGCTGGGGATTGCAGGCAAAGGCGATGGCGATCATCACCCTCTGGCGCATACCGCCGGAGAACTCATGGGGGTACTGCTTCACCCGCTGCTCCGGCTGGGGGATGCCCACCATCCGCAGCAGCTCCACCGCCTGGGCCATGGCCTCCTTCTTGCCGGTGCTGCTGTGGTGGCGGATGTTCTCCACAATCTGGTTGCCCACCGTCATGGTGGGGTTCAGCGCCGCCAGGGCGTCCTGGAAGATGATCGCCGCCTCTCCGCCCCGGTACTGGCTCAGCCGCTTCTTGTCGAAGCGGAGGACGTCCTCCCCGTTGAAGAGGACCTGACTGCCCTCCTTGATCTCCGCCGGCGGGGTTTTGATCAGGTGCATGATGGTCTTGGCCGTCACCGACTTGCCGCAGCCGGACTCGCCCACTACCGCCACCGTCTCTCCCCTGTTCACGTCGAAGGAGACGCGGCGCACCGACTGCACCTCTCCGGCATAGCCGTGGTAGGAAACCGCCAGATCCTTGACCTCTAATAATTTTTCACGCATGGCGCACCCCCGTTACTGATGTGTTCTGGGGTCCAGCGCGTCGCGCAGGGCATCACCCAGAAGGTTGAAGGCCAGCACCGCCAGACACAGCACCGCCGCCGGGAAAAACAGCTGCCAGGGGTAGAAGGAGAGCTTCGCCTTCCCCTCGCTGATGAGCACGCCCAGGCTGATGACGTCGCTGGACAGGCCCATGCCCAGGAAGCTGAGGCTGGCCTCGGTGAAGATGTAGGTGGGGATGCTGGAGCACAGGTTCAGAATCAGAATACTGATGGTGTTGGGCAGCAGGTGCTTGGTGATGATCCGCACCGGGGAGGCGCCGATCATCTGCGCCGCCTGAACGTACTCCGACTCCCGCAGCTGCATCAGCTGTCCCCGCATCTGCCGGGCGGTGCCGCACCAGGAGGTGATGCACATGGCGATGAGCAGTCCGCCCACGTTCTTCCCCACCACCATCATGATCAGCAGTGTGACCAGCAGGGAGGGGAAGGAGTTGACGATCTCCAGAATACGCATCATGACGTTGTCCACCACGCCGCCGAAATAAGCCATAGCGCCGCCGTAGGCGCAGCCCACCGCGATCTGGATGAAGGAGCACACCAGCGCCACCAGCAGGCTCAGCCGCGCGCCGATCCACACCCGGCAGAACAGGTCCCGGCCCATGGCGTCGGTGCCGAACCAGTTGGCGCCGTTGGGCTTCGCGTTTTTCAGCGCAAGGTTGATGTCCAGATAGTTCTCCCCGCTGACCAGGGGGCCGAGGAGGATAAAGATCCCCAATATGCCCAGCAGTATCATAGCGGACACGGCGATGGGGTTCTTTTTCAGCCTGCGCCACGCCCCCTGCCAGAAGGTGATGGTGGGGCGGTTGATTTTTTCGGAGTCAAAGCGCCCCCGGTCCACCCGGGCGGCCTCCTCCGGCCTCAGAACTCTTGTTGTGGATGCCATAGACTCATCTCCCTCCTTATCGTTTTCCGCCGGTGATACGGATGCGCGGGTCCACAATGGTGTAGAGAATGTCGGTGAGGAACACCACCGCGATGTAGAGCGCCGACAGAATCACCGTCTGACCCATGACGATAGGGATGTCCTGAGCGGCCACGGCGTTGACATAGTACAGGCCCAGCCCGGGGATGGAGAACACGCTCTCAATGAAGAACGAGCCGGTGATGCACATGGCAACGCTCATGGGCAGCTGGGTGACGATTGGGATGAAGGAGTTGCGCAGCACGTGATGCCGGATGACCTCCCCCCGGCTGAGCCCCTTGGACTCGGCGGTGAGGACGTAGTCCTGGTTCATCACGTCCAGCATGGACGCCTTCAGAAGCCGGGCGTAGGAGGCGATGTACCCGAAGCAGCCGGCAAACATGGGCAGGATGGTGTACTCCCAGCCGCCGAACCATATGTTCTCCTTGGGCCAGCCGATCACCGGGAACCAGCCCAGCTTGCCGGCGAACACCTGCTGGAGCATCAGCGCGAAGATCAGATTGGGCACGGAGATGAGCAGAATCGACAGGGCCACCACCAGATAGTCCCAGATGGTCCCCTTCTTCACCGCCGCCAGCACTCCCAGCAGCAGTCCCACCGTCACCCCCAGCAGCATCTGCTGGATGCCCAGCCGGGCGGAGATGGGCCCCTTCTCCTTGATGATGGACTGAACGGTCTGGCCCTGGTAGATGATGGAGTCGCCGAAGTCACCCTGGAGCAGGCCGGACATGGTGGTGACATACCGCTCCATGATGGGCCTGTCCAGGCCGTACTTCGCGTACAGCCGCTCCGCCACCGCGTCCGGCAGCTTTTCCACCCGGGCGGTCAGCGCGTCGCCCGGCGTAGCCGCCAGCAGGAAGAAGGTTGCCGACGCGATGATAAACAGCGTCAGGAGCATAATCATCAGCCGGCGGACGAAATAAATTGCCATTTTCATAGCCTTGAACCCCCATATGAAGTGGATAAATGCGCGGTGCGGGGAGGGAAAAAAGCTCCCCTCCCCGCACCTTCCGCCATTGGTCAAAGAACTTACAGGAAAGCTGCGGTTAATGCTCCATAATCTGGGCGCGGCTGAACTCGTACTCCGCGCCGAACATCGGGAAGCTCAGGCCGGAAATATAGGACTGATGATACATCTGGTTCTGGGGATAGTACAGGGGGATCACGCCGCCCTTCTCCAGCAGGATATTCTCCGCCTCGGCGAAGAGCTGGAGGCGCTCTGCGTCATCCTGGGAGCTGCCGGCCTTGCGCACCAGCTCGTCATACTTGCTGTCGGAGAAGCCGCCCATGAACTTGGCATAGCCGTTGTCGGTGACGAAGAGCTCCATGAAGGTCATGGGGTCGTTGAAGTCGCCGTTCCAGCCCATGACATAGAAGTCGTACTTGTACTCGTTCCGGGCCGCAACCCAGGTGGAGCTGTCGGGGTAGACCTCAATATTGACGGTGCAGCCGATCTTGCTCTCCACCTGCTGCTTGTACCACTCCAGCTGGTTGGAGGTCAGCACGGTGGGGGTGTAGGCAAAGACGGTGAGGGAGGCGTCCGCGGCGGTGCCGGACACGCCGGCCTCCTTCATGCCCTCCTCAAAGAGGTTCTTGAGGTAGTCGGGGTCGCTCAGATTGGCCTGATACTCCTCCAGCTTGGCGGGGACCTTGCTGCGGAACTCGGTGTCGCCCACGGTCATGCCGAAGGGCACCAGGGCGTAGGCGGGGGTGTACAGTCCTTCGTAGAACATGAGGTTGTACTCCTCCCGGTCGAAGGCCAGGGACAGGGCCAGACGGCACTTCTCGCTGTTCATCAGGCCGGAGGGACCGCCGTTGGCGGCGGGGTGCTGGTCGATGACCAGATAGGTCACGCTGGCCGGGGTCGTCTGGATGTGGGTGAAGGTGCCGTTGTCCACCAGGGGCTGCCACTGGGCGACGTACTCCACGTCCGTCAGGGTCAGCACGTCCAGCTGCTGGGACTCCATGAGCTGGGCGGCGGTGGAGGCCTCGTCGATGACCTGCATATTGATCTGGGTCAGGGTCACGCTGTCCGCGTTCCAGTAGGTCTCGTTCTTCTTCAGGGTCATGCTGTTCTCCAGCACCCGGTCGCTGATGTAGAAGGGCCCGTTGTACACATGGAGGGTGTAGTCGTTGGTCCAGTCCGCGTCGGCGGCCTTGGCGGCGTCAATGAGGTCCTTGCGGACGGGGTAGAAGCAGACCATGCCCACCTTCTTGATGAAGGCGGCGTCAGGCACGGTGAGGGTGCAGGAGAAGGTCAGATCGTCGATGAGCTCGATGGCCACATCCTCCGCGCTGCCCTCGCCGTTGTAGTAGGCCTCCGCGCCCTCAATGCCGGTAGCCAGGAAGGCGTAGGAGAAGGCCTCCTCCGGGTCGATGAGGCGCATCCAGGAGTCCACATAGTGCTGGGCGGTGACGGGCACGCCGTCGGACCACACGCACTCCTTGCGCAGGTGGAAGGTGTAGGTCAGGCCGTCTTCGCTGATGTCATAGCTGGTGCAGCCCGCGTTCTCCACCACGTCCGTCCCCTCCTCGTTGGTGAAGGTACGGAACAGACCCTCCTGGATCTCTGTGAGCACCTGGAACTCGTTGGCGTTGCGCACGTCGTTCACGTCCAGCAGCTTCAGGTCGATCAGCTTCAGGTTCAGCACCTGCTCCGCAGCCAGCTGGCCGCCCGGAGCGGCGCCGTCGCTGGGTGTCTGGGTGTCGCCGCCCTGACTGCCGGAGCTGTCGGCAGGCTTGTCGCCGCCGTTATTTCCGCCGCACGCGGCCAAGGAAACTGTCATGAGCAGCGTCAGCAGGAGGGCTAAGATTCTTCGGAAAGTCTTCGTGCTTGCAGTGTTCATCGTGTCTTCCTTTCTGCCGCGCGGACGGGCGGTGTGCCTGTCCCTTTCGATGCGGCATCTGTGTATTTATCTTTGAAAAACGCGCGGGAAACAACAGCCGCAGGCACCCCTGCGGCAACCGGCTCCTCCGGTTTTCAAAGCGAGGTAGGGGGAAAGGGGGTCGGATTCCTCCGGGGAGGAATCCGGAAATGGGGACCCCCATTTCCGACGAGCTTCTGTACGTCTATATTGTATTCAAAAAAAGGCCGCAAGTCAATATATATTTCATGACCACACCCACGGCCCTGTCAGCCGTCCGCCTCCGCGCCGGCGTACATCTGCGCCGTGGCCCGCCGCCGGCCCTCCTCCAGGGCCAGCCGCAGCTGCCCAGCGGTGTCCTCAATCCGCAACCGCTCCATGAGCATGGGGGAGAAGCGCCGCCCCTCCAGGGCCAGGGCCTTCTCCACGGCCTGCCGGAAGGACTGGGCGGACCCTGTGTAGAGCCGGGAGGTATATACGATGGTCTCCAGCCAGTCTGTCAGGCTGACGATATCCACCATCTGCCGCTCCGGGCACTCCAGCCGCCGGTAGCTGGCCGGATAGCTCCGGTCCGACCCGTCGTACCAGGCGTGGTGGCCTAGGGCGGCGGCGGCGCAGTGGCGGGTGGAGGGCCGGGCGGACAGCAGCGCCTCCCCGGAGATGGTGTGGAGCCGGGAGAGCTCGTACTCCTCCTCCAGCCACTGCCGGCCGGTATGGGTGTAGAGGTCGGTGAAGTTGAGCTTTCCCGCGTCGTGGAAGAGCCCGCACTCCCGGGCCAGGCGGAGGACCGCCCGCCGCTTCTCCTCCGGGTCCGCAATGGCCCGGATCTGGGGAATATCGTCGAAAAAGCCGGGCTCCTCCGCCAGAATGATGCCGCTCAGCGTCTCCGCCGCCTGGGCCACCGACTGGGAGTGGAGGTAGACCTCGGGGGCGAAGCGGATCAGCAGCGCCTGGAGAAACACCCCGTAGGGGATGCCCTGGGCCGTCTCCACATAGG
>JAIEIQ010000075.1 GCA_029065305.1 Oscillospiraceae bacterium | reverse complement strand
CTCCACCGCCTCGTCCGCGATCCCCACCTGCAGCCGAAGGAAGGGCAGCAGCGGCTTGTTTCCGGACCAGGCGGCGTAGTCGGCCTCGGTTCCCAGGGTGGATTTGAAGGCCGTCTCCAGCTCCGCCTTCTCCTCCTCCGTCAGCTCGTCCAGGCTGCGGAGCTTCGCCAGGGCGGGACTGCCCTTCTGGATGTACGCCAGGGCCTTTTCGGCGTAGGTTTTCTCCTTGGCGACGATGCCCCCGGGGCCCGCGTCGATGACGAAGTCCTTCACATCCAGCACGTAGTAACTCACATCGTCCGGAATATACTGCATCAGCTCCCGGAGCTCCTTCCGGACCCGCTCGCATTTTTCCAGGGAGAAATCTTCAAACAGCAGGTCCGCGTTGCGCATCTGCTGGATCAGCTGTTCCTTCTGAACCACCGCGGGGATGCTTTTCAGGTGGGTCAGCTTTTCCATCATCTGGTCAATCTTTTTGCCCACGTTTCCAAAGCCGTGGCGGATTTTTCGGATATCCTTCGCCTCCTGGGCCCGCTTGGGAACCTCGTCCTCGATCACGTAGATCATCAGGTCAAAGTTCTTGACCTTCGCCGGGTCGCTCTCCGGAGGGAGCAGCGGGAGGATGTGTTCCTGGATCTCCGCCTCCTTCGCGTCCGTAAAGCCGTCCCAATGCTCCGCCGTGCGGTACTTGCTGACAAACGCCATGTGGTACTGCACCTCAAGATCGTCGTTGCACAGGCCCCGCATCCGCTGAATAAAATCCTCCTTCAGCTCGTTCATATACTGTTCTTCAAAGGCGGTCCGTTTCCCCGTTTCAATCAGCTCCCGCAAAATGCTCAGCTTTCTCTCGTTAATCAGGATGCTTTGGGGGGGTATGGACCGAAGCGCCCCGTTTTTCGTCTCATCAAGGACAGACCATGTGTTCCTGGTTCGGAAATACCGGAAATTGTCGTAGTAATCAAAAATCAGGAAGCCCTGCTTGTCCATCCCCGGCCCATAGACATCCGGGCTGAGCCGCGTGCCCCGTCCGATCATCTGCAAAAACTTGATCTTTGACCGGACGCCCCGGAAGAACACCAGATTCAGGACATCCGGGACGTCAATGCCGGTGTCCATCATGTCCACGCTGACGGCTACCTGGGGCAGCTGGCCGCGTTCGCTGAAGCTGTCGATCAGCCCCAGGCTGTTCATAATTTGGCTGTCGATGAGCTTGCAGAAATCCAGGCCCAGATAGGGGTACAGAGTCAGGAACCGCTCCACAATCTTCTCGGCCTCAAGGTGGCTGCGGGCAAAGATGATGGTCTTCCCCAGCTTGTCGCCGCCGTTGATCTTCAGGCCGTTTTTCATTAGGTCGCCCAGCATGGCGTCGATGGTGCCCAGGTTGATAATGTGGCGGCTCCTTGTCTCCTGGACGCTGACAACAGTACCTTTGAAATCCGTTGTCCCGTCCCCGGTGGCGAAGGCGTCCTCAAACTTCTCCTTCTCCTCATCGGACAGCTCGTCGTAGTAGATACCCCGTCGGAGCGCGTCCGTTGTCCGGTCCAGGACGGAAAAGCCAACCAGGAAGCCGTCTTCAATCGCCTCCTCCAGCTCATAGGCGTAGTCGGGGCGCCCGTTTTGCAGCTCAAAGACCTGATAGGTGCTCTTGTTCTCATCCTCCCGCGGGGTGGCCGTGAGGCCCAGCATCAGGGCGTCGAAATACTGGAACAGCACGCCGTACTTCTTGAAAATGGAGCGGTGGGCCTCGTCGATGACGATGAGGTCAAAGCGCCCGCTGCCGAATTCCCGCGCATTGTCATTAATGAGCTTGATCATGGTCTGATAGGTGGAAAAGATGATTCGGGCGCTGGCGTCCCGGACGCCGCCTCCGCCGGTGTAGAGGGAGGTGGTCACGCTGGGGAGGAGGCGGTTGAAGTTCTTGTGGGCCTGCCGGACAAGGCTGGTGCGGTCCGCCAGAAACAGCACGTTCTTGACCCAGCCGGCCTTCATCAGCACATCCACCAGGGCGATGGAGATGCGGGTCTTGCCGGTGCCGGTGGCCATGACCAGCAGACTGTGGCGGCGGTTCTGGGAGAAGGCCCGGCAGGCGGCGCGGATGGCCTTTTTCTGGTAGTCCCGGTCGGTAATATTGCCGTCAATCTGGGGGTTGGTGATGTCCATCCGCGTTCCGGCCCGGAGCCGGAGCAGCTCCAGCTCCTCCAGGG
>JAIEIQ010000074.1 GCA_029065305.1 Oscillospiraceae bacterium | reverse complement strand
AAGGCGCCCCCCTTGTGAAACATCTGTTTGTGTGGTACAATATTTTGAAAACAATTTCCGCCGGCGGCAGGCCGGTGGAAAAAGGAGAAAAAACAATGGGTGTCCATGACGGTCACAGAGACAGAAAACGAGACCAGTTCCTCCGCTGTGGAGCGGAGTCCTTCGCGGAACACGAGCTGCTGGAGCTGCTGCTGTTCTACGCCATCCCCCGTAAGGACACAAACCCCATCGCGCATGCGCTCATCGACCGCTTCGGCAGCCTGCAGGGCGTCCTTTCTGCGCCGCTGGAGGAACTGACGCAGGTGCCGGACGTCGGCAAGAACGCCGCGGTGCTCATCCAGCTTATTGCGCCGCTGTACCGGCAGTCGCTGATCTTCGCGGCGGACCACGAGGTGGTCCTGGACACGCGGGAGCGCATTGGGGAGTACTTCCGGGACATCTTTATCGCCCATCCCGCTGAGGTCATGTATCAGCTCTGCCTGGACGCCAAGGGGAGAAAGCTGGACCTCTGCAAGGTGGGCGAGGGCGACGTGGGCAGCGTGGGGCTGAACGTACGGCGCATTCTGGAAAACGCCCTGCGCACCCGCGCGGTGCTGGTGGTGCTGGCCCACAACCATCCCAGCGGCGTAGCGCTGCCCTCCGGCGAGGACAAGGCCTCCACGGAGATCGTGCGGGAGGCCCTGGACAACATGGGCGTACGGCTGGTGGACCATTTCATCATAGCCGACAACGATTACATTTCCATGGCGGAATCAGGATTCCTGCTATAAGGAGGTCTTTTATGCCTGCTTTTCAAGTTGTTTCTGAATACACGCCCTCCGGCGACCAGCCCCAGGCCATCAAAAAGCTGGCCCAGGGCATTGAGGACGGCCTGCGGGAGCAGGTCCTGCTGGGCGTCACCGGGTCCGGCAAGACCTACACCATGGCAAAGGTCATCGAGGCCGTCCAGCGGCCCACGCTGGTTCTGGCCCACAACAAGACCCTCGCCGCCCAGCTCTGCGAGGAGTTCAAGGAGTTCTTTCCCAACAACGCGGTGGAGTATTTCGTCTCCTACTACGACTACTATCAGCCGGAGGCGTATATCGCCCACACAGACACCTTTATTGAAAAGGATGCCTCCATCAATGAGGAGATCGACCGCCTGCGGCTGAGCGCTACCGCGTCCCTGCTGGAGCGCAGGGACGTGATTGTCGTGTCCTCCGTCAGCTGTATCTACGGCCTGGGCGAGCCGGACGACTTTGAGAAAATGATGATCTCCCTGCGGGTGGGCGCGGAGATGGAGCGCAATGAGCTGCTGCGGCGGCTGGTGGACATCCGCTACGAGCGCAACGACATCGCCTTTGAACGGAACATGTTCCGGGTCCGGGGGGACACTGTGGAGCTGTGGCCCGCCTACTGGGCGGACTCCGCCATCCGGGTGGAGTTTTTCGGGGATGAAATCGACCGGATCAGCGAGATCAACCCAGTCACCGGCTCCATTATCCGCCGCCTGACCAACATTCCCGTCTGGCCCGCCAGCCATTATGTAGTCAGCAAGGAGAAAATGGAGCGGGCTATCGGCGAGATCGAAAAGGAGCTGGACGAGCGGGAAAAATGGTTCGCGGAGAACGGCAAGCTGATCGAGGCCCAGCGTATCCGCCAGCGGACCACCTACGACCTGGAAATGATGCGGGAGCTGGGGTACTGCACCGGCATCGAAAATTACAGCCGGGTCATCTCCGGACGGCCTGTGGGGTCGCCGCCTTTGACGCTGCTGGACTACTTCCCTGACGACTTTATCCTGTTCGTGGACGAGAGCCATGTGACCCTGCCCCAGGTGCGGGCCATGTTCAACGGCGACCGGGCGCGGAAGGAGAGCCTCATTGAATACGGCTTCCGGCTGCCCTGCGCGTTCGACAACCGGCCCCTGCGGTTCGAGGAGTTCCAGGAGCGGTTCCATCAGGCGGTGTTCGTTTCGGCTACGCCCGCGGACTATGAGCGCAGCCGGGCGGACCAGATCGTGGAGCAGGTCATCCGGCCTACCGGCCTGCTGGACCCCAGGGTGGAGGTCCGGCCCGTGACGGGGCAGATCGACGACCTTATTGGGGAGATCAACGCCCGCTCCGAACGGAACGAGAGGGTACTGGTGACCACGCTGACGAAAAAAATGGCGGAGGATTTGACCCAATACCTCACCAAAGCGGGTATCAAGGTGCGGTATATGCACCACGACGTGGAGACCATCGAACGCATGGAGCTGATACGGGACCTGCGGCTGGGCGAGTTCGACGTGCTGGTAGGCATCAACCTTCTGCGGGAGGGCCTGGACATGCCGGAGGTCAGTCTGGTGGCCATCCTGGACGCGGACAAGGAGGGCTTCCTGCGCAGTGAGACCAGCCTCATCCAGACCATCGGCCGCGCCGCCCGGAACGCGGAGGGCATGGTTATCCTCTACGCCGACACCATTACCCGCAGTATGCGCGCCGCGATGGACGAGACCGAGCGGCGGCGGAAAATCCAGGACGATTTCAATAAGGAGCATGGCATCGTGCCCAAGACGGTCATCAAGTCCGTGCGGGAGATTCTGGAGCTGAGCAAATCCGAGGCGGAGACCCAGAGGAAGTCCGGCAAGAAGCTGACCAAAAAGGAGACCGAAGAGGAGATTGCCAAGCTGGAGAAGCAGATGAAGGAAGCTGCCAAGATGATGGAATTCGAGTACGCGGCGGTGTTACGGGACCGGATCATCGAGCTGCGGAAGGAAATCCAGTAGCCAGCCCGGTTCCCTGCGCCGGGTGCGCTGGCTGCTCAGCCGCAGGCCGAACCGGATTCCCAGAGCAAACGCCTCAACGCCCAGCTCCAGACGCATGTTGGAGACCATATCATGGAGCAGCAGGCGCGTTTTTCCAGGCAGTCCCACGCGTTCCGCAAAGGCGGACAGGGCGTCGTCATGGCTGCTTTCAACGCTCCGCAATTTCGGCAGGGCATAGCAGTCGAAAAGCCATTCGTAGATGTTGGACATGGAATAATTCTTCCGTTTGACAAAATTTGTCCTATGGCGACATTATAATTGACAAAATCTGTCTTGTCAATAGGTAAGGGAGGTAAAATATGAAAAAAGGATTGGAGAATTTTGCAATCCGGTTAAAAGACCTTCGTGTGGAAAAAGGACTGAAACAATCGGAAATGGGCGATTTTTTGGGATGTTCCATGCGAAATTATCATAGGCTTGAGCATGGTGAGATCAATGTCCCCGCCACAACCCTGATGATTCTGGCCGATTATTTCGACGTGACTACCGATTATCTGTTGGGACGGTCGGAGGAAAGATGCTGATTTCCGGTGACGCAGGAGGTTGGATACGCAAAATCCAGTGCAGGGACGCACATTGTGCGCCCCTGCAAGGAGTAATCGTGGCCGGGAAATGGCAGGAAGACATTTACTATGCGGTTCCCAAAGGAGAGGTGCTGTTATGACGCCGCAGTCTCAGAAAATCATGTCCGGTTTCCAGGTCCGGAAATCAAAAAAGCAAAAGGAAGCCTTCCGCGTCTGGCTGTGCGGGGAGCTGGAGGCCGCCGGGTATGCGCCCAGGGTAGAAGAGGGCTTCGCCGCAAAGAATGTGGTGGTGGGCGGCCCGGACACGGCGCAGGTGATCTTTTCCGCCCACTATGATACCTGCGCCGTGTTGCCAGTGCCCAATTTCATCACCCCCCGGAACATGTTCTTCTTCGTCTGCTACCAGCTTCTGCTGATTATCCCGCTGTTCCTGGCGCTCGCGGTGATGGAGGGGGCGCTCCTGGCCGTGATTGTGGCGCTGCGGTCCCCAGGGCTTTTGCTGCTGATGCCCTTCACATCCATCGCCCTGTGCGCGTTCTTCGTCTGGTGGATTCTGGACGGCAAGGCCAACAGACACACCGCCAACGACAACACCAGCGGGGTTATCACGCTGCTGGAGACCGCGCTTGCCATGCCCGAGGAGGACCGGGGAAAGGTCTGCTTCGTGTTCTTCGACAACGAGGAGAAGGGGCTGTTTGGCTCCGCGGCGTTCACGAAGGCCCACAAAAAGGCGAAAAAGGAGACGCTGAACATCAACTTCGACTGCGTGTCCGACGGGGACTTCATCCAGTTTTTCCCCGGAGAGCCTTTGAAAAAGGACGAGGAGACCTTGCGGCGCATTGAGGCCGCGTTCGAGGGCCGGGGGAAGAAAAGGACAGAGGTGGTCCGTATCTTCGGTTTTTACCCCAGCGACAACAAGGCGTTTAAAATGGGCGTGGGCGTATGCGCCCTGAAGTATAAAAAGATCGTCGGCTATTACATGGACCGCATCCATACCAGCAAGGACACCGTGCTGGAGGAGGAAAATATTGAACTCCTCCGGGACGGGGCCCTGCGGCTGACAAGATTCCTATAGGAAGCGGATATTATCCGCCCGCAGGATAATGGCCAGCGTTTCGATTGAACGGGCGGTTCAGTACCGCCCCTACACCCAAGAGGAGATGAAGAATCTATGCAGGATAAAATCTATATCAAAGGCGCGCGTGAGAACAACCTGAAAAACGTGGACGTGGAAATCCCCCGGGACAAGCTGGTGGTGGTGACGGGCCTCTCCGGTTCCGGCAAATCCTCCCTGGCCTTCGACACCATCTACGCCGAGGGCCAGCGGCGGTATGTGGAATCCCTCTCCTCCTACGCCCGCATGTTCCTGGGCCAGATGGAAAAGCCGGATGTGGACTACATCGACGGACTCAGCCCCGCCATCTCCATCGACCAGAAGACCACCAGCAAGAACCCCCGTTCCACCGTGGGCACGGTGACAGAGATTTACGACTACCTCCGCCTGCTCTGGGCGCGGGTGGGCACGCCCCACTGTCCCGTCTGCGGCAAGGAGATCCGCCAGCAGACCATTGACCAGATCATCGACCAGATTTTAGAGCTGCCGGAGGGAGCGCGGCTCCAGATTCTGGCCCCGGTGGTCCGCGCCCGGAAGGGCGAGTACGCCAAGGTCTTTGAGGACGCCCGGAAGTCCGGCTATGTCCGTGTCCGGGTGGACGGGAGTCTCTACGAGCTGACCGAGGAAATCAAGCTGGAGAAGAACAAAAAGCATAATATTGAGATCGTGGTGGACCGGCTGGTGGTCCGCCTGGACATCCGCCAGCGGCTGACCGACAGCGTGGAGACCGCCTCCAATCTGGCCGGAGGCATCGCCGTCGCCAACGTGCTGGGGGAGGAGGAGCGGGATCTGCTGTTCTCCCAGAACTACGCCTGTGAGGACTGCGGCGTGTCCATTGAGGAACTGACCCCCCGGATGTTCTCCTTCAACAACCCCTATGGGGCCTGTCCCGCCTGCACGGGCCTGGGCAGCCAGCTGAAGGTGGACCCGGACCTCATCATCCCCGATCCGGAGAAGAGCATCCTGGAGGGGGCCGTCCAGTGCTCCGGCTGGAACAACATCCGCGGCGACGGCATCAGCCGGATGTATTTTGACGCCCTGGCGAAAAAGTACAAGTTCAAGCTCACCACCCCCTGGAAGGATCTGCGCCCCGAGGTGAAGGACATCGTCCTCTACGGCACCAAGGGGGAGAACCTGGAGCTCCACTACGACCAGCCCCGGGGCAAGGGCGTGCTCAAGCAGCCCTTCGAGGGCATCTGCAACAATGTCGAGCGCCGCTACCGGGAGACCCAGTCCGACGCCGCCCGCAGGGAGCTGGAGGAGGCCATGAGCGAGTGCCCCTGCCCGGCCTGCAGGGGGAAGCGGCTGAAGATGGAGAGCCTGGCGGTGACGGTGGGGGGCTCCAGCATCTATGATTTTACCACCCTGCCCGTGGTGGACGCCCTGGCCTTTGTGGACGCCCTGGTGCTTACAAAGACCCAGATGATGATCGCGGATCGAATTCTCAAGGAGATCAAATCCCGCCTGGGCTTTCTGCGGAGCGTGGGGCTGGAGTATTTGACCCTCAGCCGGTCCGCCGCCACCCTCTCCGGCGGCGAGAGCCAGCGCATCCGCCTGGCAACCCAGATCGGCTCCAGCCTCATGGGGGTGCTGTATATTCTCGACGAGCCCTCCATCGGCCTCCACCAGCGGGACAACGACAAGCTCCTGGACACCCTCCGGGAGCTGCGGGATCTGGGGAACACCCTGGTGGTGGTGGAGCACGACGAGGACACCATGCGCTCTGCGGACTATATCATCGATGTGGGTCCCGGCGCGGGGGTCCACGGCGGGCGGATCATCGCCGCCGGCACGCCGGAGGAGGTCATGGCCTCCCCCGCCTCCCTCACAGGGCAGTACCTGAGCGGGAAGCGGTATATCGCCGTCCCGGCGGAGCGGCGCGGGGGCAGCGGAAAGACGCTGACCATCCGGGGCGCGGCGGAAAACAACCTGCGGAATATTGACGCATCCATCCCCCTGGGGACCTTCACCTGCGTCACCGGCGTGTCCGGCTCCGGGAAGAGCTCCCTGGTCAATGAGATCCTTTTCAAGCGCCTGGGGGCGGATCTGAACCGGATGAAGTGCCGCCCCGGAAAGCACCGGGACATCGAGGGCGAGGAGTATCTGGACAAGGTCATCAGCATCGACCAGAGCCCCATCGGCCGCACGCCCCGGTCCAACCCCGCCACCTACACCGGAGTGTTCAACGACATCCGGGACCTCTTCGCCTCCACGCCGGAGGCCAAGGCCAGGGGCTACGGCCCCGGGCGGTTCAGCTTCAACGTCCGGGGGGGCCGGTGCGAGGCCTGCTCCGGGGACGGACTGCTGAAGATTGAGATGCACTTCCTGCCGGATATCTACGTCCCCTGCGAGGTCTGCAAGGGTAAGCGGTACAACCGGGAGACCCTGGAGGTCCGCTACAAGGGGAAGAATATCTATGAGGTGCTGGAGATGACGGCGGAGGAGGCCAGGGAATTTTTCAAGCCCCTGCCCAAGATCGCGGTGAAGATGGAGACGCTGTGCGACGTGGGGCTGGGGTATATCAAGGTGGGACAGGCCTCCACCACCCTCTCCGGCGGCGAGGCCCAGCGGGTGAAGCTGGCTACGGAGCTCTCCAAGCGCAGCACGGGCAGCACCATCTATATTCTCGATGAGCCCACCACCGGCCTCCACACCGACGACGTGGGCAAGCTGCTGGAGGTATTGCAGCGGCTGGTGGACGCGGGGAACACGGTGGTGGTCATCGAGCACAACCTGGACGTGATCAAGTGCGCGGACCACATCATCGACCTGGGCCCCGAGGGGGGGGCCGGCGGCGGGACCGTCGTCTGCGCCGGCACGCCGGAGGAGGTGGCCGCCTTTGAGGGGAGCTACACGGGATACTATTTGAAGAAGGCGCTGAAGGCCCGCCATGGATAATATCATCACCTGGCTCCACGAGACCTGGGGCGGCGAGTTCTGCTATACCCTGATGTTCTCCATGCTGCCCATTGTGGAGCTGCGGGGCGGCATCCCCCTGGGGGTGGGCATGGGACTGCCCCTGCCCCTGGCGGTGACTGCCGCCGTTATCGGGAATATGCTCCCGGTGCCCTTCATCATCCTGTTTATCCGCAGAATCTACCTCTGGCTCCAGCGGCGCATCCCGCCCCTGCGGGGGCTGCTGGAGAGGCTGGAGCGGCGGGTGGAGGCGAAGAAGGATCTGGTCCTCCGCTATGAGTTCTGGGGGCTGCTGCTGCTGGTGGCCGTCCCCCTGCCGGGGACCGGGGCCTGGACGGGGGCCATGGTGGCGGCGGTGATGGATCTGCGGATCAAGCGGGCCGTTCCCGCCATTTTCGGCGGCGTGCTCCTCGCCGCCGCTGTTGTCACGGCCATTACCATGGGCCTCTTCTCCCTGTAACAAGGGGGGCGGGCCCGCATAGACTGGCATAAGCAAATCGCGGAGCCGCTCGGCGGCGGAACGGAGGAACTTATGCAGCTGTGGCAGGACGGACTGGTGGCCATGCTGGCGGCAGTCGGCTTGGCTTCTCTTATGTGGACGGTGGTGCGGGCGGTGCTCTTCTCCCGGCCGGAGCGGAAGCAGGACATTCTGGTGCTCCTCCCCGCCCAGGGGGACGGGGAGAATTTGGAGCAGCAGGTCCACCAGCTCTCCCGCCTGCGCTATGAGCAGGGGGTGCTGGGGATGGTGCTGGTGGTGGACTGCGGCCTGAGCGAGGAGGGGCGGAAGCTGGCAAAGGTCCTCTCCCGGGAGGACCGCTGGGTGTCCGTGTGCAAAAAAGAGGAGATCGGAAGCTATCTGAGTTAGGGGGAGAGAGATGAACGGGAGCTGCACCATTGACGGGACCATCCTGAATCTGATCTTTCAGAATGAGGAGAACGGCTATACGGTGCTCCGGCTGGTGACGGACGACGGGGAGATGGTGACGGTGGTGGGAACCATCCCCTGCGCCGCGCCGGGGGAGAACCTGATCGTCGATGGCCGCTGGGTCAGCCACCCCGTCCACGGGGAGCAGGTCCAGGCCCAGCGGGTGGAGCGCCACATGCCCACCACGGAGCAGGAGATTTTCAGCTATCTCTCCTCCGGGGCCGTCAAGGGCGTGGGGCCCGCCACGGCGGACCGGCTGGTCCAGCGCTTCGGCGGGGACACCCTGCGGGTGCTGGAGGAGGAGCCGGAGCGGCTGCGGGAGGTGCGGGGCGTCACCGAGCGGAAGGCCCGGGAGATCGCCGAGAGCTACCGGCATCAGATGGGGATGCGCCGGCTGCTGGAGTTTCTCTCCAGCAACGATCTGCCCCTGCGCCTGGCGATGCAGCTCTACCGCCGCTACGGGGCCGGGGCCCTGGACACCCTGCGCCGGGACCCCTACCTGCTGGTGGACGAGCTCTACGGGGTGGACTTCTCCGTCATGGACGAGATCGCCCTCTCCATGGGGATTGCCGGGGACAGCCGGAGGAGGATCGAGGCCGCCGTGCTCTTCGAGCTGACCTACAACCTCAACAACGGCCACGTCTTTCTCCCCCGGGACAAGCTCATCGCCGCCGCCGCCCAGCTCATCAGCTGCCCCGCCGATGCGGCGGAGATCTCCCTGGACGATCTCATCGGCCGGGGGGCTGTGTGCTGTGAGCGGGTGGCGAAGGTGGAGGCGTGCTACCTCCGGCGGCTCTATGAGGCGGAGGTCTTTGTGGCGGAGAAGCTGGCGCGGATGCTCCGCTGCCAGGCGGACCGTAGCGGCTACATAGCCGCCCGGATCGACGGCGTCATCGAGCAGATTCAGGCGGAGCAGGGGCTGACCTACGCCCCGGCCCAGCGCCGGGCGGTGGAGCTGGCGGCGAAGCGGGGGGTGCTTCTGCTCACCGGCGGTCCCGGCACGGGGAAGACCACCTCCATCCGGGGCATTGTTGCCATGCTGGACCGGATGGGGTGCAGCATTCTTCTCATGGCCCCCACGGGGAGAGCCGCCAAGCGGCTGGGGGAGCTGTGCTCCCGGGAGGCCCAGACCATCCACCGGTGTCTGAGGATGTCCTGGAACGAGGACACCGGGGAGACGGCGTTCCAGGTGAACGAGAAGGAGCCCCTGGAGGCGGAGGCGGTCATCGTGGACGAGATGAGCATGGTGGATCTGCCGCTGATGCGGGCGCTGTTGGCGGCGCTGCGGGACGACTGCCGGCTGGTGATGGTGGGGGATCCGGACCAGCTGCCCTCGGTGGGGCCGGGGAACGTGTTCGGGGATCTGATCCGCTCGGGCCGGGTGGAGACGGTGGCGCTGACGGAGATCTTCCGGCAGGCCCAGACCTCCGCCATCATCCGCGCGGCCCACGAGGTGAACCGGGGCCGTGTGCCGGAGCTGCGCAACGCCTCCGGCAGCGACTTCTTTTTCATGCGCCGCCGGGACCCCCTGGCGGTGGTGGAGCTGGTGGTGGAGCTGTGCGGGAAGCGCCTGCCCCGGAGCATGGGCATCGAGGCGGAGCACATCCAGGTCCTCTGCCCCACCAGAAAGGGGGAGTGGGGCACCGGGGCGCTGAACCGGGCCCTCCAGGCGGCGCTGAACCCCCCGTCCCCGGAGAAGCGGCAGAGGGCCTGGGGGGAGCTGGTCTTCCGGGAGGGGGACCGGGTGATGCAGATCAAGAACAACTACGACGTGCTCTGGGTCCGGGAC
>JAIEIQ010000073.1 GCA_029065305.1 Oscillospiraceae bacterium | reverse complement strand
TCCCTCATCGGCGTGGGGGCCGGGTGTACGGCGGTGGGCAGCACCCACATCTACTGCGGCACCTCCGGCTGGGTATCCACGGTGACGGACCGGCAGCTGGTGGACGTGGACGCCATGATCGCCGCCATCGTGGGGGCCCAGCGGGGGCGGTACAACTACTTTGCCGAGATGGAGACTGCGGGGAAGTGCCTGGAGTGGGTGAAGGACCATCTGGCGCTGGACGAGATCGGGGTCTACCTGGAGAAAAAGGATGTGGTGGGCAGCCAGGAGGCGGTGTACGCCAGCCTCTACGACTACCTCACCGAGACGGTGGCGAGGATCCCGCCGGGGTCCGGGGGCGTCATCTTCACCCCCTGGCTCCACGGCAACCGCTGTCCCTTTGAGGACCCGTCGGCGGCGGGGATGTTCTTCAACATCCGCCTGGACACCGGCAAGACCGAGCTCATCCGGGCGGTGCTGGAGGGTGTGTGCTTCCATCTGCGGTGGATGCTGGAGTGCCAGGCGAAAAAGGTTTCCACCTCCGATCCCATCCGGTTTGTGGGGGGCGGGGCCTTGTCGCCGGTGACGGCCCAGATTCTGGCCGACGTCACCGGGCGGACCGTCCAAACCGTGGCCAGCCCTCAGAACGCCGGCAGCGTGGGGGCGGCGGCGGTGATGGCCGTGGGCCTGGGGCTGATAGCAGACCTGGACGCGGCGGGGGCGCTGATCCCCCCGGAGCGGACCTTTTCCCCGGATCCCGCCGGAAAGGCGGTCTACGACAGGAACTACGCCGTGTTCCGAAAGCTGTACGCCGCCAACCGGGCTGGCTTCCGGGCTCTGAACGGCCAGAAAGGATGTGCCCTATGAACCGCAAGGAACTGCTCCGCTCCCTGAAATTCCTTCTGTTTTCTCTCTCCGCGGGGGTCATAGAGCTGGGGGCCTTCTCCCTGCTCCACGAGCTGACGGCCTGGAGCTACTGGCCCTGCTACCTCATCGCCCTGACGCTGTCGGTGCTGTGGAACTTCACCCTGAACCGGCGCTACACCTTTCAGTCCGCCAGCAACGTGCCCAAGGCCATGGCCCTGGTGTTCGCCTTCTACTGTGTGTTCACCCCCACCTCCACCTGGCTGGGGCACTATCTGGCGGACGTGCTGGGCTGGAACGAGTATCTGGTGACGGTTATCAACATGGCCGCCAACTTTGTGCTGGAGTTTCTTTACGACCGGTTTGTGGTTTTCCGGGACTCCCTGGACACCAACAGCCTGGCCCGGAAGGAGAAAAAATAAGTCCGCTCTGTGAAGCCGCAGCGTCTGCTTTTCAGGGGCGCGCTCCTGGACGGCCGGAAAATATGAGGCAGGGCACGGCAATTGCCGTGCCCTGCCTGCTGCGCAGGTGCTTATATCGTCCCCTGGGACAGCATGGCGCCGGCCACCTTCAAAAACCCGGCGATATTAGCTCCGGCGGCCAGATTGCCCTTATCGCCGCAGGCGGCGGAGGCGTCGTAGATGTTGTGGAAAATGCCCACCATAATCCCCTGGAGCTTCCGGTCTACCTCCTCGAAGCTCCACACGCTGCGGATGCTGTTCTGGCTCATCTCCAGGCCGCTGGTAGCCACGCCGCCGGCGTTGGCCGCCTTGGCGGGGGCGAAGAGCAGGCCTGCCTCCTGGAACACCTGGATGGCCTCCGGGCGGCAGGGCATGTTGGCCCCCTCCGCCACAGCTGCGGTCCCGTTTTTCACAATGACCTTGGCCATGTCCCCGTCAATCTCGTTCTGGGTGGCGCAGGGCAGGGCGATATCGCAGGGGACGTTCCAGATGCCCCGGAACCCCTCGTGGTAGGTGCTGCCGGGCACACGGTCCGCGTACTCCCGGATGCGGCCCCGGTGGCCCAGCTTGATGTCCTTCACCACGTCCAGCCGGATGCCCTCCGGGTCGTGGATGTAGCCGGCGGAGTCGCTGAGGGCCACCACCTTGGCCCCCAGGGCTGTAGCCTTCTCGCAGGCGAAGATAGCCACGTTGCCGGACCCGGAGATAACCACTGTCTTGCCCTTGAAGCCGTCCTGGCGCATATGATTGAGCATCTCCTCGGTGAGGTAGCACAGGCCGTAGCCCGTGGCCTCCGTCCGGCCCAGGGACCCGCCGAAGGCCAGTCCCTTCCCGGTGAGAACCCCGGCGGCGTAGCTGGCCTGGATGCGCCGGTACTGGCCGAAGAGGAAGCCGATCTCCCGGCCCCCCACGCCGATATCCCCGGCGGGCACGTCGGTAAACTGGCCGATATGGCGGTAGAGCTCCGTCATGAAGCTCTGGCAGAAGCGCATGACCTCCCCGTCGCTCTTGCCCTTGGGGTCGAAGTCGCTGCCCCCCTTGGCGCCCCCCAGGGGCAGGCCGGTGAGGCTGTTTTTGAGAATCTGCTCAAAGCCCAGGAATTTCAGGATGGACAAATTCACCGTGGGGTGGAACCGCAGGCCCCCCTTGTAGGGCCCGATGGAGGAGCTGAACTGGACCCGGTAGCCCCGGTTGACCCGGGTGCGGCCCTGGTCGTCGATCCAGGGCACCCGGAAGCAGACCATCCGCTCCGGCTCCACGAAGGACTCGATGATGCCGTTGGCCTCGTACTCCGGGTGGTCCCCCACAATCAGATCCAGGCTCTCCAGCACCTCCAGCACCGCCTGCTGGAACTCCCTCTGGTCCGGGTCCCTGGCGAGCACCTGGTTATATACATTTTGCAGATATGCGCTTCGCATTGCGAACATCCCCCGTTCTTTCCTTATTTAGTGCGATAAACCGTCTTCCGTATTAGCATAGCGGAAACAGGCCGTTTCGCGCAAGATTCATTTTTACTCAAATATTGTGTCCCAAAAGGGAAGTTTTCCCGCACTTTAAACGAAATTTTCAGCCTGTCCATCCCCGGCTTGCAGACAGCGCGGGCGCTGTCCGCCGGGGACAGGCCGCAAAAACAGGCGGACCCGCCGTCAGCGCGGGTCCGCCTGTTCTCCGGGAGGCTCTCCGCCCCTCCCCTACTTCTCCTCCAGCAGCTTAGTCAGCTCCTCCATGAAGGTGTGGATATCCTTGAACTGCCGGTACACGGAGGCGAAGCGGACATAGGCCACCTCGTCCGCCTCCCGCAGCCGGTCCATCACCTGCTCGCCGATCATATCGGTGGTGATCTCCCGCTCCAGACAGTTCTGGAGGTTCTGCTCAATCTCGTCCGCCAGCTCCTCCAGGCGGGCCAGAGGCACCGTCCGCTTCTCGCAGGCCCGGAGCATACTGCCCAGCACCTTGTTCCGGTCGAAGCTCTGGCGGCTTCCGTCCTTCTTGATGACCACCAGGGGCAGGGACTCCATCGTCTCGTATGTGGTGAACCGCTTCTCACAGGCCAGACACTCCCGCCGCCGCCGGATGCTGTTGCCCTCGTCGGCGGGGCGGCTGTCCACGACCTTGCTCTCCTTGTAGCCGCAGTAGGGACATTTCATCTTCCGGGTCCTCCTTTTCGGATAATTTGCCTCAGGTGACCCCATTATACCAGAAAATTTCCCTCAGGTGTACCGCTTATCCAAAATTTTCTCACCAGATTTCCGGCTCCTCCCCCCGGAAGGCGTAGACCACGCACAGCTGGCCCGCCACCTGCTCCAGCCGCCCCAGGCAGAAGAGGGGCTCCAGGGGAAAGGGCCGGCCCTCCTCCAGGGGCAGGGCCAGCTCCAGCCGGTC
>JAIEIQ010000072.1 GCA_029065305.1 Oscillospiraceae bacterium | reverse complement strand
CCCCGGCGGGGCCGGCGGCCCCCCTACTTGACTAATTAACATATTTGGATACCTAAATCCAAAAATCCAATATTTTCCAATTTTAAGGAGTGGTGCCTATTGAATGGGCTACACATCAGCAGGAGCGAAGTCTATCAAAGGGATGTTGCGACGCTGAAAAAATACCGAGAGGACTACTACAAAATCACGCTTCATAGACAGCTACGCCGGGCAGGGTATGAGGAAATTGATGGAGACGGCGAGAGCAAGCGAGAAGCGGGGAAAAAGAACACGGCAGACAATGACGAAAAGCTGTCGGCCAGTCTGTCCCGAACGAGAGCGGCCATATATGAATTGGCGTTATGTAATGAGTGGGAATGGTTTGTAACACTCACACTGAACCCGGAATATCACGACAGAAAAGACCTGAAAAGCTATAAAAAGAAGCTGTCAACATGGATAAAAAACTACAATCGACTTCATAAGACAGATATAAAATACCTACTAATACCCGAAAACCATCAAGACGGGAGCTGGCATATGCACGGCTTAATGAAGGGTCTACCAATCGAAAATTTACGAGAGTTTACGGAGCAAGAGAGATTGCCGATACGGATACTAATAGAGCTGAAAAAGGGCCGCAAGGTCTATACATGGGAAGATTACGCAAAGAAATTTGGGTATTTGACAGTTACGAAGATAAGACACTTGGAAAGTGTTTCACGATATATAACGAAATATGTTACGAAGGACTTAGCGAAAACGAGGATAGAACTGAATGACCATTTGTACTACTGTTCACAGGGTTTGAATCGGTCGGAGCTGATCTATACGGGCCAGCTAACGAAGGAATTAGAAGAAGATTACAGCAACGACTATGTGAAGATAAAGACGGTGCAGAGCTTTGATGAGGCGATAGGGTATTTTGTGGATGGGTAGGACAAGCCGAAAAGCCGCAGGACGTGACAGGGGAGCGAAAAATATAAAATTGGCGGCAACGCCGCCCACCGCTGGCCCCATTTTAATAACGGCCCCGAAGGGCCGAAACCTTTTTCAAAACCGAATATAGGGGGTGGTCAATAGTGACAGAGCCAGGTATAGAGGGCCTAACAGTAACAAACGAAACCGGGGAACAGTATTTCATCATGGGCAAGAATCATATCAAAATCACAGAGCATTTTTCCGCTGATGGCAAGCCACTTGATGAACTGATAGCGGATTTAATAACGCAAAAAATCAAAGAGAATGCGGGAAAAAGTGCTTAATAACTGGTTAATAACTGGACAAACCCCCATAATTATGGTATAATAATCATGTTAGAAAGTGCCATAATTGTGGGGGCTGTTTCCTCAAAGGAGGATTTTTACAATGAAACAGCCCATCTATAACACCGCTCTCTATCTCCGCTTGTCCCGAGACGATGAAAACGCCGGGGAGAGTAACAGCATAGCCACCCAACGCATGATGTTACGCCGCTACGCTGAGCAAAATCACCTATTTGTGGTCGATGAATACATCGACGATGGATATAGCGGCACGAACTTCAACCGCCCGAATTTTCAACGCATGATTACCGACATTGAAGCGGGCCGCATAAATTGCGTGGTGGTGAAAGACCTTTCCCGCTTTGGTCGGAATTACCTCGAAATGGGAATGTATACGGAAATGCGATTCCCGGAGTTGGGTGTCCGCTTTATCGCCGTGGATAGCGGAGTAGACAGCAACAACCAGCAATCAACCGAGTTTACCCCATTTTTGAACGTCATAAATGAATGGTACGCAAGGGACATTTCCCGCAAGGTCACCAAGGCATTTCGTACACGGAATGAAAACGGGGCACACTATGGAGCCTATGCCCCGTTAGGCTATCGGAAAGACCCGGAGCAGGTAGGGCATTTGTTGGTGGACGAGGAAACAAAGTGGATAATCGAAAAAATCTTTGCTTTAGCCGTCCAAGGAGCGGGAGCCGCCAAGATAACCCACATACTTGCCACTGAACAGATACCCACACCGTCATGGCTGAACTTCCAGAGATACGGCACCTTCGCCCACGTCTACGAGGCCCAGCCAGAGGGCAAGCGGTACGAGTGGACGATAGCACAGGTAAAGAAAATCTTGCAGGATGAAAACTACATCGGGAATAGTGTCCACAACAAGCAAACCAACGTGTCATTCAAGAGCAAGAAGAAAATCCGCAAGCCTAAAAGTGAATGGTGGAAGGTTGAGGGCACCCATGAGGCCATAATCAGCAAGGCAGATTTTGAGCGGGTGCAACAGCACATAGCCAGCCGCCGCAGGAACCGGAAGGACGGCACACGGCAGATTTTCGCCGGGTTGGTGAAATGCGCTGATTGCGGGTGGTCGCTGGCATTTGGAACGAACCAGCGCAAAAAGGCCCCATACAGCTATTACCATTGTAGCAAGAATGGACAGGGCCTCCGTCAATGCTCTATGCACTATATCCGCTATGATGTGCTGTATAACTTTGTTCTCTCCCGTCTGCAATACTGGATTACTGCCGTTCATCAGGACGAGCAAGCCATATTGGACAGGCTTTCCAAGTCCACCATGACGGAGCAAGCCGCCGCAAGCAAACGGGCCGCACAGGAAAAGAGACGGGCAGAAAAGCGGTTGACCGAGCTTGACAACCTGTTAGCCAAGATTTACGAGGACAGGGTAAACGAGAAAATCACGGAGCGCAATTTCTCCATGCTGTCCCAGAAGTACCAGCAGGAACAGGGAAAGCTTGAGAAGAAGATTGAAGCGTTGACGGCCCAGCTTGCCAGCACCAAGGAGCAGGAGGACGGCATAAACAAGTGGGTGGAGTTAATCAAGCAGTTTTCCAGCCCCACGGAGTTAACCGCCGATATGCTTAACACCCTGATTGAAAAAATCCTTGTCCATGAGGCCACCAAGGACGAGGACGGCAACAGGGTACAGGAAATCGAGATTGTTTACCGCTTTGTTGGCAAGATTGATTGATGTCTTTTACTATGTTACTCCGGCGTGAGCTATCCGGAGATGGATACCATCTTAAAGCTGTGCGACATCTTCCATGTGGATATGGACACCCTGCTGCGGGGCAGCGCGGAGCAGAGCGTCACCGAGGACACCGCCGGCTATGACCGCTTCATGACCCTCTACGCCCGGCGGATGGCCGGGGCGGTGTCCGCCATCATCGCCGGGGCGGCGGTGATGATCCTGCTGCATCTGCGGATCAGCGAAATGCTCAGCGGGGCGGTCTTTATGCTGATCGTGGCGATTGCCGCCGTGGTAATGGTGGCCAGCGGCATGGAGGAGGACAACTTCCGCAAGCAGTACCCTGCCATTCCGGACTTTTACACCGAGAAGGAAAAGCGGGACTTCCGCCGCCGCTACATCTGGTACGTCGCCGGGGGCGTGGGGGCCATCCTCTTCGGCGTGGTTCTGCTGCTCCTGGCGTTCACGGTGGTGCCGGAGGAGGAGCCTTACGAATCTCTGATAGGGGCGCTGTTCCTGCTCATTGTGGCGGCGGCAGCCTTTTTCCTGGTCTATGGCGGGATGCTGGAGGATAAGTACAACATCCCCAAGTACAACTGGGAGAACAACCCCACCCCGGAGGAGAAGGCGAAGCGCCGTCTGACGGGCGTGGCCTGCGCGGTGATTATGCTCCTGACCACAGCCTTCTATGTGGGCTTGGGCCTGGCGGTCAACAAGTGGGAGTGGGCCCCGGTTTTCTACGCCGTGGGCGGCATCCTCTGCGGCGTGGCGGCGGTGGTGCTCCTGCCCCGGTGGCGGGAGGACTGAGCCCCGCAGATAAAGAAAGAGCGGCTGGCCGGATTCCGGCCAGCCGCTGCTTACAGCTCCCGCTTTACCATGATGATATCCTCTGTCTGATAATCGACTGTAAAGCCATTGTGCAAAAACAGATGAACAGAGGGGTTATCAATGGCGATATCGTCGTACAGCGCGGTCAAGCCATTCTCCTTTGCCGCCCCGCACAGGAGACGCAGGCCCTCTGTTCCGTATCCCCGCCCTCTGTGCCTGGCGTGCACGATTATGTCCGCTATATAGAGATTTCTCTGACAATCGAGGTAATACGCGATCTCTCCCACAAAGGCATCCGCTTCTCTGTCCATCAGATACCGGTAGTACCGCTGGCCCCCGTGCTGGACGATCCACTTATGATACCAGGCGCTCCATTTTTCCTTCGGAAAAGGGAGCGTCCCGCCCTGGGCGTGATTGTAGGACATGGTTTCCGGGTCGCCCATCAGCTCCGCCCTGAACCACAGGTCCTCTAACTTGGGCTCATACAAACTCAGCATAGTATTTATTTCCCCGCCAGAATATCGCAGGCCACCGGGGTGTAGAACAGCTCCTGGACCCACTTCCGGTCCGTGGTCTGGCCCAGAATCCACATCAGCTTGGCGCACACCGCCTCGGTGGTCATGTCGTAGGCCTCCAGAATCGGCAGGTTCCGCTTGATGGAGGTCCCAACGTGGTAGACCGACAGATCGCTGCCCTCGTTCTCCACCTGGGTGGTCATCACCACGGTTTTCCCGGCATCCAGCCCCGCCTTCACCGTGTCGTAGTAGTCCCCGGCCTTGTAGGTGGGCAGGCCCCCCACCCCGAAGCTCTCAATAATCAGCGCGTCGCTGCGCTCCAGCAGGTACTCCGCCACGCCGCAGTCTGTCCCGGGGATCAGCTTGAGCAGGGCCACCCTGGGGTTGACCTCCCCGTAGAACTGGGGCACCGCCCGGGCCTCGGGCCGGATATAGCGGATGATCCGCCCGTCCCGGACCATGCCCAGGAGGGGGTAGTTGATGCTGGAGAAGGCCTCGAAGCTCTTGCTCCGGGTCTTTCTGGCCCGGGTGCCCATAATGATCTTCCCGTTGAAGACCAGCATCACCCCGGCCATGTCCGACGCCGCCACCGTCACCGCGTCCCGGAGGTTCTGCTTGCTGTCGGTGGTCTCAAAGCCGATGGGCTTCTGGGCACCGGTGAGGACGATGGGCTTGGGACTGCCCTGGACCAGGTAGCTGAGCCCCGCGGCGGTATAGGCCATGGTGTCGGTGCCGTGGGCGATGACAAAGCCGTCGAACTCCCGGTAGTTCTCCCGGACAGTCCCGGCGATCCGGGCCCAGTGCTTGGGCTGAATATTGGTGCTGTCCAGGCTGAAGAGCTGGAGGCACTGGATCTGGCAGAGCCCGGAGAGGTCGGGCAGGTATTTCAGGAGCTGCTCGCTGGTGAGCTCCGGGCTCAGCCCGTTCTCCCCCATCTCCGAGGCGATGGTTCCCCCGGTGCCGATGAGCAGGATTCTCTTTTGTTCCATGGGGTCTCCTTTCATCTGGGTTATCTGCTGAACTGGTACAGCTCGCATTTCATCATGCCGTTGTAGAGCTTCCGCTTTTTATCCGCCCTCCGGCCAAAAAGCTTTTCAAATTCCGGGTGGCTGGTGATCACCAGAGTCCGCCACCGGGGCGGCACCTGCCGGTAGACCCGGCCGAACATCCGGTACAGATTCTCCGCCTCCTCCTTCTCCAGCAGCCGCTCGCCGTAGGGCGGGTTGGTGACAATCTGCCCGAACTCCCCCTCACAGCGCAGTTTGGCGGCGTCCGCTGTCTCGAAGCGGACCAGGTCCTCCACCCCGGCCTTCACGGCGTTCTCCTGGGCAACGCGGACGGCCTTGGGGTCGATGTCCCCGCCCCAGATGTCGTAGGTCCCGTCGAACTCCCTGTCCATGGCCTCCCCGGCGGCGTCCACCCAGCGCCCGGCGGGGATAAAGCCCCACTTCTGGGCGGAGAAGGACCGGTCCAGGCCGGGGGCCCTGTTTTTCGCGATGAGCGCCGCCTCGATGGCGATGGTCCCGGACCCGCAGAAGGGGTCCCGGAAGGGGTCCCGCCCCCGGAAGCGGCTGAGCGTCACCATAGC
>JAIEIQ010000071.1 GCA_029065305.1 Oscillospiraceae bacterium | reverse complement strand
CCCAGGAGTATGTGAAGATGGTCAACGCCAACGGCGGCAAGATGCCCGATGCCGTCGGCATCCCCGAGGAGCAGCTCCGCAAGGCCGCTGAGAGCGCTGTCTGCAAGATCAACATCGACTCCGACCTGCGTCTGGCCATGACCGGCACCATCCGGCAGTTCTTCACCGAGCACCCCGACAAGTTTGCCCCCCGTGAGTACCTCAAGCCCGCCCGCGCCGCCATCAAGGAGCTGGTTAAGCACAAGCTCATTGACGTTCTGGGCTGCGACGGCAAGGCGTTCTAAACACTGGACAGACAACAGCGAATTTGGAGCCGCCCCAACGGGGCGGCTCCGGTTTTTGAGGTGTTATGAAGGGATTTCAACGAGAGGATTTGTCTTTTTCCCTCTGCGGTCTGAACTGCGCCCTCTGCCCCATGAAGCTGGACGGACACTGCCCCGGCTGCGGCGGCGGCACAGGAAACCAGTCCTGTAAAATTGCCCGGTGCAGCTTGGAGCACGGAGGCGCAGCATACTGCTTCCAATGTGGTGAATATCCCTGCGGGATGTGCGGCGGAATCGACCGCTTCGACAGCTTTATCACCCACCAGCGTCAACTGGCGGATATGGAGAAAGCCCGGGAGATGGGACCGGAGCGCTATGGCGCGGAGCTAGAGGAAAAGGAGAGAATTTTGCGCTTTCTGCTGGAGAATTTCAACGACGGACGGCGCAAAACACTTTTTTGTGTGGGGGTAAACCTCCTGGAGCTGGAGGCTCTGTGGGAGATCTCTGCGCAGCTGGCCAATTTGGAGGTGGATAGTCTGCCGCTGAAAGAGAAGGGAGCCTATGCGGCGAGGCTGTTTCAAGAGGCGGCAGGCCGGCAGGGGCTTGATCTAAAGCTGCGCAGAAAGAAATAATCATGAAACAGTCGGCGGACCTTCCCCGGAGCAGGGGAGAGGCCCGCCGGTTGTCAGCCATATACGCTGTTATTTCTGGGCAATCAGGAGAAAACGATGGATTGTCCCTTCAATTACACCGTTTTCCTCCAAAAGTGCTTGGGCGCGGAACAGGTTCTCCAGACAGCTCTCCACAGAAAACCCAGGGAACTCCCAGGGGATGATCCGGGCGAACCAGACCAGCGCTCCCACGTCCCAAAAACGGGTTGGACGGTGTGCCTCCTGGCCCTCCAGGATGGAAAAGCCACAGTTCCGGAATTTTTCGGAGGCAATCTCCAGATATTGTTCCGGAAAGGGCAGGGGAGGGGTCTCCGGCAATAGCAGGCTCACCAGCTCCCGATCGTTCTCCGCCCCCACCTGTTCTGTGATAAACTGCCCGCCCGGCTTCAGCACCCGGTAGAGCTCCCGTGGCAGGTAATTCCCGTGTCGATTGATGACCAGATCAAAGCGATGATCTGGGAAGGGGAGCTCCCCATCACCGTCCGCCTCATGGAAATCGATCCCCAGCGGAAGCAGCTTTTCCCGGCAGAGCTGGACGTTGGGGGGATATGCCTCTGTGGCGGCGGTCTGCCGGAATGGGTGGCCCAGGGACAGCAGAAATTCCCCGCCTCCGGTGTCGATGTCCAGCAGGACAGCTTCCGGGGTCAGTGCCGCCCGGACAATCTTTTCGTAGTCCCAAGGGAGATCCTTCTCCTCGCTGTATCTGCCGCGAATAGGGGAGAAGTCCCATCCGTGGATTTGCGCGGTCTGCTCCTCCCGCAGCCACGCTTCGATCAGTTCGTTTCGCTTCATGACAATACAGCCGCCTCCTTTCTGCTCTGTGATTTCCAGTATAGCATAGGCCCTCCATTCCGGCAACCCCAGAAAATTTGTAATCTCCCCCTTGACAAATCAGAAAACATGTGTATAATTCTAAACATGAACAATTGCTCATATATTCACTTATTCAATGATATGTGGGGAGGTTAAACAATGGAGCGAGAGCCCATGGAGATCTGCGAGGTCAGCGTGATTCACGAGGATGTCCTAGCGAGGGTCAAGGCGAAGATGCCGGACGAGGAGCCAGTATACGAGGTATCCGAACTCTTCAAGGTTTTCGGGGACAGCACCCGGGCCCGAATCATCTGCGCACTGAACATTGAGGAGATGTGTGTATGCGATCTGGCGGCACTGCTGAGCATGAGCCAGAGCGCTATCAGCCACCAGCTGCGGCTGCTGAAGGTTTCCCGGATTGTCAAGAGCCGCAAGGAGGGGAGGGTAGTCTATTACTCCCTGGACGATGCCCACATCGGACAAATTTTTGCCATGGCCTTTGACCATGTAATGGAAGAAACGGAGGGGTAAGCAATGGAGAAGGAAAAGCAATCCGCCTGCGGCTGCGGGCATGAGCATCATCACGACCACGGGGAGCACACCTGCTGTCATAACCACGAACACGGTCATGAGCACTGCAGCTGCGGACATGAGCACCACCACCACGACCATGAGCATCATGATCACGACGGCAGCTGTAGCTGCGGCCACGACCACAACCATGAGCAGGACCCCGCCGAGGCGCGTAAAGAACTGATGACATTGATTGCAGGGGCGGCTCTGCTCGCCGTTGGACTGCTGTTGAAAAATTTCTATACGACCGTGCCCATGTGGGGCACCATCGTCCTCCTTGCGGCGTTTCTGGCGGTGGCGGCGGAAGTGCTTCTCCAGGCGCTGAACAACATCCGGCACGGAGATATCTTTGGTGAGAGCTTCCTTATGGCGATTGCCGGGATTGGCGCTGTGATCATAGGCGAGATCCCAGAGGGAGTTATGGTCTTCCTGCTGTACCGGCTGGGGGAGTATTTGCAGACAAAGGCCGTGTCCTCCTCCCGTAAATCCATCTCCGCGCTGCTGGATGTCCGGCCTGACCGGGCCAATCTGCTGGAGAACGGCGTCAGCCGGGAGGTGGAGGCGGAGGAGGTTGCTGTTGGGCAGACCATCCTGGTTCGTCCCGGGGAGAAAATCCCCCTGGACGGTGTTGTTCTGGAGGGCAGTTCTCAGCTGGACACCGCCGCCCTCACCGGCGAATCCGTCCCCAGGGACATCGCTCCCGGCCAGCAGGTGATGGCCGGCTGCATCAACCTCAGCGGCGCGCTGGAGATCCGGGTGGAGAAGAGCTTCGGGGAGTCCACCGCCAGCAAGATCCTGGAGATGGTGGAACATGCCTCGGAAAAGAAAGCCGCCAGTGAGAAGTTTATCACCCGCTTTGCCAGGATATATACGCCGATTGTCTGCCTGGCGGCGGTGGTTGTGGCTGTTCTGCCGCCCCTCGTTGGGCTGATGGCCTGGGAGCGCTCCATCTACAGCGCCCTTTGCTTCCTGGTGATCTCCTGTCCCTGTGCCCTGGTGATCTCCGTGCCCCTGAGCTTTTTTGCCGGGATTGGCCGGGCCTCCCGGGAGGGCGTGCTGGTCAAGGGCGGCAACCACCTGGAGACGCTGGCGGAGGCGCAGATTGTGGCCTTTGACAAGACGGGCACCCTGACAGAGGGCCGTTTCTCCGTGTCCGACTGCCTCCTGGCAGAGGGTATTTCCCGGGAAAAGCTGCTGGAGCTGGCGGCACTGGCGGAGTGCCGGTCCACCCATCCTATCGCCCAGTCCATCCTTGCGGCCCACGGCAGGCCGGTTGACGGCGTGGAGCTGGAGGACTATCAAGAGGTCTCCGGCCACGGGGTATCCGTGAAGGCGGAGGGCCATCGGATCCTGGCCGGCAAGCGGGATTACCTGCTGGAGGCCGGTATCAGCCTGCCGGAGGCTCTGGAAACAGCGGCCACAACGGTCTATGTGGCGGAGGACGGTATTTACCGTGGGGCTGTTCTCCTGCGGGACGCGCCGAAAAAGGACGCCAAATCCGCTATTGAGCAGCTCAGGCAGCTGGGAATTCAGAAAACCGCTATGCTCTCCGGCGACAGCAAATCTGTTGTGGCGGAAATCGCCCGTGAAATCGGGCTGGATCAGGCGGCAGGGGAGCTGCTGCCCCAGGAAAAGCTGGCGGAGCTGGAAAAGCTGCGGGGCGCTCTGACAGGGGAGGGCAAGCTCCTCTACGCCGGAGACGGTATCAACGACACACCGGTGCTGGCGGCGGCGGATATCGGCATCGCCATGGGCGGTCTGGGAGCTGACGCGGCCATTGAGACAGCGGATGTGATCATTATGGGCGACGAGCCCGGGAAGATCGCCGCCGGTATCCGCATCGCCCGGCGCACCAAGCGCATTGCTGCGGAAAATATTGTCTTTGCCATTGCGGTCAAGGTGCTGGTGATGCTTCTCTCGGTGCTGGGCCATGTGGAGCTGTGGGCCGGTGTGTTTGCCGATGTGGGCGTATGTATGCTGTGCGTGCTCAACACCCTGCGGATCAATCAAAAATAGGGCAGAAATCACCCCCTCCGCATATACTGTGCGGAAGGGGTGATTGTTTTGACCGAACAGAAATGGCAGTGGCTGCCCTACGACCGGGCCTCGGCGGTGTGGTACGCCAAGCGCTGGGCCTATGGCCGGAATCCGGCCTTCTATGACTATGAGCACATCGGCGGCGACTGTACCAACTTCGCCTCCCAGTGCGTCTATGCCGGCAGCGGCGTGATGAACTACGACGGAGATTTCGGCTGGTATTACATCAATGCCAACAAAAAAGCCCCCGCCTGGACGGGGGTGGAGTATTTTTACAACTTTATGACGCGAACGGAGGAAACCCAGGGGCCAGTGGCGGAAGCGGCCTCCATTGGACAGCTGCTCCCGGGGGACGTGGTGCAGCTCTCCTTCACCGGGGAGATGTGGAACCACTCGCCGGTGGTAGTGCGGCTCCTCCGCCAGCCGGCCCTCCAGCCGGCGGACGTGCTCATTGCTGCCCACAGCTACGACGCGGACAACCGGCCCCTGAACACCTACAACTATGTAGGCATCCGTTTTCTGCATTTTACTGGGGTCCGGCGGGCCATTGGATAGAAAACGATTCTATTTCTTCCGCTTTATCCGGCCCAGCGGGTTGGCCTGGGCCGCAATCCGCAGGGTTTCGCTGTCAATATGGGTATAGATTTCCGTGGTATTCAGGTGCTCATGGCCCAAAACCTCCTGAATTGCCCGCACATCCACACCGCTCTGGATCATCAGGGTAGCGGCGGTGTGGCGGAGCTTGTGGGAGGAGTACTGGGTGCTGTCCAGCCCGGCGTGGCGCAGGTGCTTTTTTACCAGAGCGTGGACGCTGGAGCGGCTGATCCGCTGATCCCTGGAGGAGAGGAACAGCGCATTCTGGTCCCTGCCCACGATAGGATGGCGGACCGCCAAGTGGTGCTCCAAGGCGTCCTTGCAGGCGTCATTGAGGTAGACGATCCGAACCTTGTTTCCCTTGCCCAGCACCCGGAGGGCGTCGCCCTGGATGTCGCTGAGGTTCAGGCCGATGAGCTCCGAGATCCGCAGCCCACAGTTGAGAAAGAGAGTCAAAATGCAGTAATCCCGCTCCTTGAAGCTCCCATCCACGCTCTCCAGCAGATTCAGGCTCTCATCCAAGGTCAGGTACTTGGGCAGTGTCTTCTGGAGCTTCGGGGAGTCCAGATCTTTGACAGGATTGTCCTCCAGCAGATGGGCCTTGGTGGTCAGGTAGTTGAAAAAGGACCGCAGCGTGGCAATTTTCCGGGCCCGGGTGGTGGCACTGAGGCCGTAGTCCGTCCGGTCGCTGTTGGGCTGCTGGGCCCGGTCGCGGCTGAGGTACGTCAAATAGCCGTAGATGTCTGTGAGTGTAATGGATCGCACAAAATCCGCGTCCACGTCCAAAATGGAGATTTCCTCCCAGGGCGTATCCCGCAGAGATGGATCTCGGATTTGCTTCATATAGCGGAAAAAATTCCGCAGATCCAGAAAATATTCGTCCACTGTCTTTTGGGAATGGGCTTTGATTGTCTCGTGGTAGGACAAGAAATCGCGGAGAATCTGCGGCGCGTCGTCTCTATAGCTGGCCATGGGCCGTCACTCCTCCCCCTGAATTGAACAAAATTTTTATTTTGCTTAATCATGTGTTTATCCCGCTTCGCCCCTATTTCCCCAGCGCGGCCCGCATAGCCTCGCCAATGTTGGCGGCTTCTACAACCCGCAGGCCGTCCAGCGGCGCTGGGCTCTTGCCCCGGCGGCGCGGAATGATGCAGGTTTGAAACCCCAGCCGCCGGACCTCGCTGAGCCGCTGGTCCAGATTGTTGACGGCCCGCAGCTCGCCAGTCAGACCAACCTCTCCGATAGCCGCCAGATCCGGCGCGATGGGCCTGTCCACATAGCTGGAGGCCAGGGCCAGCACCGCCGCTAGGTCTGCGGCAGGCTCGTCCAGGTTCAGTCCGCCAATAATATTCAGATAGGCGTCGCAGGTGGACACCTTCAGCCCGCCCCGCTTCTCCAGCACTGCCAGCAGCATCGCCGCCCGCCCAAAATCGAAGCCGTTGCTGGACCGCCGGGCGTTGCCGTAGGACGCCGGGGCCAGCAGCGCCTGAATCTCCGCCAGGACAGGCCGCACCCCCTCCATCACACAGGTGACGCAGGTGCCCGGCGCACCGTCAGGCCGTCCGGACAGCAGCATCTGGGAGGGATTTTCCACCTCCTCCAGCCCGGCATCCAGCATCTCAAACACACCGATCTCATTGGTGGCTCCAAACCGGTTCTTTGCCGCCCGCAGAATCCGGCAGGTGCTGTGCTGTTCCCCCTCGAAGTAGAGCACGCAGTCCACCATATGCTCCAGGACCTTGGGACCGGCGATGGAGCCCTCCTTGTTCACGTGGCCGATGACAAAAACCGTGATGTCCCGCCCCTTGGCCAGCTGCATGAGGGCCATGGTGCAGTCCTTCACCTGGCCCACACTGCCCGGCGGGCTCTCCAGCGCCCCGTTGTAGAGCGTCTGAATGGAGTCCACAATCAGGATATCCGGTTCCTCGTCGGAGACGGACTGTAAAACATCCTCCAGAGCAGTTTCCGACAGCACCAGCAGGTTCCCACTAGCCACCCCCAGCCGCTGGGCCCGGAGCTTCAGCTGCCGCACTGACTCCTCGCCGGACACATACAGCACCCGGTTTTCCCGGCTGAGGCTCCCGCAGATCTGGAGCATCAGGGTGGACTTCCCCACCCCCGGCGCGCCGCCCACCAGAACCAGCGAGCCCTTCACCGCGCCGCCGCCCAGCACTCGGTCCAGCTCCCCCATACCGGTTAAAAAGCGAATTTCCTGCGCTGTGTCAACCTCTGTTAAGGAGACGGCCTTCACACGCTGAAAACCGCTCTTTCCCCCTATCGCCCGGCCAGCCTTGGCCTTTGGCGGAGCCTCTTGCTCCACAATAGTGTTCCACGCCCCGCAGGCCGGACACTTCCCCGCCCACTTGGGCGTCTCGTTTCCGCACTCGGTACAGTAGAACACGGACCGAATCTTCGCCATTGCCTGTTCCTCCAGTTTGGATGCATTTGTCCTCATTATACAACAAATGTTTCCGTCTGGCTAGTCTTTTTTTACTGGAGGTGGGCCAGCGCGGCGGACAGGATTGTGACCGCCAATTTCGTCTGGTACTCCTGTGTGTTCAGCTGTGTGGTTTCCTGCACGTTGGAAAGAAAGCCGCACTCCACCAGCACCGCCGGTACTGTGACATTTTTCATCAGATAGATGTCATCTCCGATCCGCTTGGCGGTTTTGGCGTTCTCCGCCCCATTGAGGACAAGATTCAGGGCCTCCTGCACCGCCAAGGCCATCTCCTCACTGCCCTCCACCCGGTTATAGAACGCCTGGGCTCCATGGACGCCGGGAGCGGTGGGCATACTGTTCTGATGAATGCTGAGGAGCACGCCGTTCTCTACGCCGTTGATCCGCTCCACCCGGTTTTTCAGATCGGAGACCTTCTTCTGCCGCAGAGTTTCCGCGCCCTCGCTGTAAATGGAGATATCCTCCCGCCGGGTCATCTCCGTCTCCACCCCCAGCAGCCGGGCAATCTCGTCTATCTGGAGGGCTACGGCCAGATTGATCCGGGACTCTACCGTCCCGTCCGCCGCCACCGCGCCTCCATCCTCTCCCCCGTGGCCGGGGTCGATGACCAATACAGCGCCCTCCCCTTCCCGCAGAACCAGATTTTTAGACGCCTGAGCCGCGCTCCCCTGCCACAAAATGGCGGCAAATCCAGCGAAAAGCAGAACCAGGCAAAGGATGTACAAAATTGTCCACTTCTTAAATGTCAAAAACATAATGGCACCCCCCATGCAGTCTATGCGCGGCTTGTCTGCCCTATGCCACAAGAGAAGCAGGAGCTGTCCCCTCCTCTGGAATTGGACAGCTCCTGTTCATTATTAAACAAAACTAAACTTTTGTTGATTAATGTGTGGCATTCCTGGATATCTGTTCGGCATTCGCCTGGAACGCAGTCAAATTCTCCAGCAGAGATTTCCCGGCATCCCTTGTAAAGCCGTCTTCTTCCGCGTCCAGCCACCAGAGGTTGTCGTGCAGCCTCCCCTCCTCCTCAAAGGTGCCCAGGAGGTTTTCATCCGTGTTCAGAAGCTGGGTGCTGTTTTCCAGCAGGGCGTTGATCTCCTCCATAAAGGCCGCAATGGCCTCCGGCTCAAACTGGTGGCTCTCCGCGTAGTCCGGACTGAAAATCAAGTCGAAGTCAACGGCATTCTCCTGGACAACCTCTTCCCTCCCCTCCTGGAGATAGAACAGCCGGTAGGAGTATTCGCACAGGCCGGTGCTCATGTAGGGATTATATCGGAGAAGGTAGTCCTTCCCATCTATCCGGCACAAAAACACGGCGTTCCACCCGACGTGCGGCGTGTAGGCCTGTGCGTGCCACATGAGGCCGTCTCCTGTGCGGCACTGGAGACTCCAGCTCATTCCATCCGGTCCTTCCTTGAGTGCCAGCTTATCCGGTTCCCCGTCGTGGTCCAGGTCCGCTTCATAGGGCAGGTCCTCTACTGGGAAGTCCTCCCCTACCTCACAGATCAAGCTGTAGAGCTCCGCCGAGGTGTAGTAGGCCGACGCGGCCCCCTCCTCCGTCTCATAGGCCATCTCCACGCTGCCGCTCCCGCAGGCGATGAGATGCAGTGTTCCGCTGTCGGTCAGAGGAACTGCCCATTCTGCCTTGGTCCAGATCCAGGCCTCCTCCTGCTCGAAGGCATCGTACTCATGAAACCGGCTCGTCCGGTTGAGGGCAGCCTCCCGGATCAGCTTCGCCAGTTCCTCCGCCGTCACTGCAGTCTGAGAACTGATATCTCCAATGTCTGCGGCTTCCAGTTCCGATAAATCGCTGCCAAGCGGGGTGTATATGTCGTCCGGATGGTCTGCGGCATAGACGGCATAATCCGTCAAGGCGGCGGCAAGTTCCTCTTTGGTCGAATAGTCCCTATCCCCCTTATATTGCAGGGAGACCAGGATGTTGTCCCGCAGCCTGCCATCCGCCATATCCTCCAGATTCAGCATCCAGTGGTTGGTGTTGAGCAGCAATTCACTCTCCCCAATAAGGCCGTTGACCTCCCACATGAAATCCGCAATTGCCTCCGGGTCCATGGCGTGATGCTGAGAGGAAAATGTGAGATCGAAGGTCACGCTGTTCTTTCGGTCTGTTATTGCCTCTCCATCCTTCAAATGGAACAGGCAATAGGAATAGTCGCAGATTCCCTGCTGCATTTTTGGCATGTACTCCAGCAGATAGTCCCGGCCATCCTTCCGATACAGAAAATAGGTGCCGCATCTGTCGTGGCTTTCGTCCAGAGTGACGGACCAGAGGCTGGAAACATCCTCCGTTCTGTAGTCCCCCTTCACGACATCCAAGATCCACTCCGGGGGCTCCAAATCCTTTTTATGAACCAAAACAGTTTCCGCCTCACTGTCCCAGTCCAAGTCCAAGGTATATTCCGCATCCAGAAAAGCACGCTGTGGAGCAAAATCCGCCTCCACTTTCTGTCCAAAAACAGTCACTGAAAAAACAACCACAATCAAAATCGCAATGAGGGAAGCGCTGGCCAAAATCTTCTGGCGGCTGGCGATCCTCCGAATCCGCTCCTTCAGATTCTTTTTCTCCCCGTTCATGGTAGTCGCACAGCGAAGCAAGTCCCAGGGGCTGGCTCTGGCAATGACCAGACGCAGAAGCGTCTCGCCATAAGCCGCCCGCTCCCCTTCGCCCAGCCGCCGCAGAGAGCCCTCGTCACAGGCCAGCTCCCCGTCCCGCCTGCTGAGGACCGCCGCCAGCCAAACCAGCGGATTCCACCAGTGGAGCGCCAAGGCTATTCCCCGGAAAATACTCCAGAGGTGGTCCAGGTGCCGGTAGTGGGTCAGCTCGTGGGCCAGAACATGCTCCAGCATAACCGTATCTCCAGCCACTGCCTCCGTTACATAGATTGCGGGACGGAGAACACCAAACAGACATGGCGAGGGCAATCCCGCCGCCTGGTACACCGGCAGCGGACCTTTGATCTCCTCTAGGGGTCTCCGCGCCCGACGGAGCCGGATAGCAAAGCGTAGATTTGCCCCCAGCAGAACCAGCGCCAGAAGCACCGCGCCTGCCCTCCAGAAGAACAGCAGAAGCGTCAGAGGGGCAATCCCGTCCGCATGCACCACAGCCTCTCCGCGACTCTCTTGCGGGGGATCTCCGAAAGAATTGGGAGCCTCGAATTCCGCAAACCGGATATTGGATTCCTCCCGCAAAACCTCCGGCATCTGCGGCACACTGACGTTCAGCCCTGCCACTGGCGAGGTGTACAGCTGTACCGGAATCAGCAGCCGCAGCAGCACCACCGCCCACAGGACGTACCGCAGCCGGGCGCTGATCCGCCGTCCCAGGCAGGCCCGCAAGGCCAGCACCACCAGGATCAGCACAGAGGAAGAGATAACCCAATTCCACATCATTTTCCTCCCCCCTCCCCCGCTCTGTCCAAAATTGCCCGCAGCTCGGCAATCTCTGCTGAGGTCAGTTCCTGCCGCTCCGCCATAGCGCTCATCATCAGGCCCACGCTTCCACGATAAACCCGATCTAAAAAACTCCTGGTTTCACTTATGACCGCTTTCTCTTGTTCTACAGCAGGTGTATAGGAC